>NZ_JBAZDW010000053.1:0-8577 GCF_041654235.1 Dehalococcoides sp.
CGTCTAGATTTACTCAGATAATATCGCTTTCCTATACGTAGTTTTACTTACGGGAAATAAGTAAAAATGCTTAACCCGTATTACGTATAAAAGCGGATAGTAAATGGCATACTGGAATATATAATTAATACATGAAGCATATTTCATTAAAGAGTTTACCTTAGTGAGGTGCGGCGAGTGTTATGGCGCTCAGGAGAGACTGGGTGGCGTTGTGGAAGAACAGGTCTTGAGTTAAGAGAATTGGAGGAATTTATGAGCAAGTTTCATTCAATGGTATCCCGCCGTGATTTCATGAAGGGTCTGGGTATGGCCGGGGCAGGTATTGGTGCAGTTGCTGCTTCGGCTCCTGTTTTCCATGACATTGACGAACTTATAGCCTCTGATACAGCTGTTCAGCCGCGTCCCTGGTGGGTAAAAGAGCGCCCCATTGACGACCCCACCATAGAGGTAGACTTCGGCATGATGGAACGCCATGACGGGCGTGACCAGGGACAGTCTGCCAGAGTAAGAGCAATTTACTACGGGGCAGACAGAGTCTTGGGGGCTGCGGCCTTATCCGCTGCCGAACTGGCTGAAAGAACCGCTTCAAATTATCCCGGTTATACTTACCGTTCCAGAGCACTGGCCGGCAGCTTTAAACGAGTTTCTCAGGGGACTTCACCCGGCTGGGCCGAAACCAAAGACCCCGCTCCGGTAAAAACCCCTGAAGAACGGGGTGAACCGAAGTGGACGGGTACACCTGAAGAGGCTTCACGTATGCTCAGGGCGGCCATGAGGGCTTATGGCGCTTCACTGGTAGGCTATACCGAACTTACCCAGGAACATCGTGACCATGTTATCTTCTCTTATGAGAAGGGTGACTCCAACAACGAAAAATACATTGGCACTACTATTCCTGTCACCGCTGCCCGTCCTATTGTCTTTGAAAATGTGCCCAAAGCATATGAGACTACTGAAAAACTGGTTATCCCTAATGTACCCTTGTGGGAGATAGCCTTGTCAACCCAAGGGTCAAATGAGCTCTGGCGTTCAGCCGGCACTCTGCTTGGCGGTATGGCCAATGGCAATACTTTTTACAATTGTGCCAATCTGCACGCATCCACCTACAACTTCCTGCGGTATCTGGGTTACCAGTTGATTGGTACTATAGGCAACGATGCCCGTTATGTGGGTTCCGAGGGTGGAGCGGCAATCATGGCCGGTCTGGGTGAAGCCAGCCGCCAGAAACTCTACACCCTTACTCCCGAATATGGGGCACCCGGCCGCCTGTATGGTGTGTTGACGGACCTGCCTCTTGAACCTACCCATCCCATAGATGCAGGCATTTACCGTTTCTGCCATTCCTGTCAGAAGTGTGCAGATTCCTGTCCGCCCCAGTGTATATCTAAAGAAAAAGAACCTTCATGGGATTTGCCGCTGACCGAAGGCAAAGAGACTATATACTCAGTAAAGGGCACAAAAGCCTTCTACAACAATCTGCCTCTCTGCCGCCAGTATTCCAACGAAACCTCTCACGGTTGCCGCATCTGCTGGGGTGAATGTACCTTTACCGTTAACCGGGGTGCTCTGGTTCACCAGATTATCAAAGGTACTATTGCCAATATTCCTCTTTTCAACACCTACTTCTACAAACTGGGCGATGCCTTTGGCTATGGCACTGATCCTGAAAAAGCCGAAGCATGGTGGGATCTCAGCCTGCCTACCCTTGGTCAGGACTCAACCATTGTCGCGGCTGATGCCGGTTACGGAAAATAGGAAAGGAGATTAAAGCTTTATGTGGTTTTTTATAGGAATCTTGATTGGGGCTTTGGTGCTGGGTTTTATCTGGTGGTTAAGACGCAAGAATCTTAATCTTACCTGGTATGAGTGGGTATTAGGCATACTTGGGCTGTTACTGCTGGTATTTACCCTGCAGAATTTCATGGGCAGCTTTGAAGAAATAGAGTCCAAGGCCGCCTATATGTTCCTGCTGATTACCGGCTTGCCATCTCTTATCCTGTTGGCATTAACATGGCAACTAGCCGCAAGGAGACTTGCTAAAGCCTGAAATCCGGGATGAAACAGATATAAATACTCTCCGGTAAAAACTATTACAGTGCCCGAACCTTAAAAGTTCGGGCACTGGTATTTTCATGCAGACGACTATTTTAGTCTCAAAATGAATGAAATTGAAATTATCTTTCAAAAAGTAAAATAATGTGTTATTATTACTCGCTTTCAGTGTACCGTATTCCTTTTATGACCCTTTAGCATATCTGCCCTAACATTATTTGCTGTGGTTTCAAATTAGCGTGACACAAAAATGAAGTAGGAGGTTGATTAGGTTGTTCAAACGTTGGTGGCCCTCATTCTTAGGCACTCTTTTAGTGGCGGTAGCTTTTATCTGGGTTTATGTGTTTTTCCCGGTTATGGCTAAATTGCCGGCGGATTATGAACAGAATTATTATTTTTCCGGTACTGTTCAGGTACTGAATTCTGCTACCGGCCAGCTTAACCCTGCTATGCCGGTCAATGTTACCCGTGCTCTGAAGGCCAGCGGTCTGGAAGATGATGTTCTGCTTATGGACCAGACGATTACTTTCACCCACGCTCAGGCCGGTACAGAGTTACCCTTTGGTTCAGAGGAAGTTTACGGGCTGGACAGAACTACCCGGGCAAATGTCTCCGGTTATGGGAATATCGACCGCACCGGTCAGTTTACCTTCCCGGCTGATACCCAGCAGCAGGATTATCCTTTCTGGTCTGCAACAGCCAACCAGAGCTTGACTGCCAAATTTGTTAAAGAAGAGACCTATCAGGGGTTGACAGTATATGTCTTTCAGGTAGACCAGAAAAACATCAATCTGGGTACTTACGGTGCTACCGGCATACCCCAAACCGGTGATTTTCTGATAAATATCAAAGTAGAGCCGGTCAGCGGGGTGCCTGTGTACTCAGATACTACCACCACCCTCAAAATCTCCCCTGCACCCTCAGTCAGCATGCCTATATTCATTTCAACCATAGCCTATACCACTGAAACCATTGACGAGATGGTAAGCACTGCCGAATCCACCAAGAGTATGATTATGTGGGCCAGTGTTTACGCCTTCTGGATAGTGGCAGGCGTGGGTATTGTCTTTATCGGAGTCGGGTTTTTCCGAAGTCGCACTGCCTAGACTTTAATCTTAATCAAATATCAAAGGGGGGAGTGGGGGTTAAACCCTGCTTCCCCCTTTTTTATACCCTTCAGGTAAAGTATCAGATTAGCCGGGCATACCCCCCTTGTATTGCAGGCTATATAGCGGTTATCATGGGAATAAGCGAGCAAGTGTATGAACGATAAATTAAAGAAAACCCGCGGACCGGTGATTGCCGGTAGCCTGTGTATTATTTCCGGCATATTCGGCATATTGGGAATACTGAATTATTCAGTAGGAATATTCGGGGAGGCCGGGAGCGGATTCGGGAAGGGGGATATCCCGCCCTTTGTACCCAGTATTATCTTTGATACCCCAATCCCGGCCCTCATAGTTGCACTGGTGGCTTTGGTGGGGGGTATTTTTGCTTTCCGGCGTAAGAAATGGCTGTGGGCGCTGATTTGTGCCATAGCGGCAGCCTGCTCATTTATCCTGACCGGTATTCCGGCGGTAATACTTTTAATCTTGACCAAAGACGAATTTACCAGCTAGCAGTTAATATGACGGCACTCCCCGTTTTGGTTAGTTTGGCTGAAAGGCGTTGTGCGGTAAAAGTATCAAACTTTTACTTGGACAGGAAATAGCCTACCCCGTGCATATTCATAATATGCTTTGGGGCATAGGCATCCGCCTCAAGTTTTCGCCTCAGGTTGTATACATGTACCTTTATGCTGTTAATTACTTCAGGGTAATGCCCCCCTGAAATCAGTTCAGATAGCCTTGAATAAGTTACTATCCCAGGGGCATCCTTGATAAGCTCATGCATAATCTGGCTTTCAATGGTGGTCAGGATTACAGTTTTCTGGTTTATAAATAACAGCCTTTTAAAATAGTCCAGTTTAAAAGGCCCCCATTCTATCAGGGCATCTTTGTTGGTAGTTATGGGGCGGCGGAGTATGCACCGTATTCGGGCAAGCAACTCCATTTGGCGGAAGGGTTTTATAATATATTCGTTTGCCCCAAGCTCCAGTGCCTCCACTACATCTGATTCTTCTGCCCGTACGGTCAAAATAATAATGGGAGTATCACAGAAAAGCCGGGCATCCTTCAGTACTTCCAGCCCGTCCATATCCGGCAGGCTCAGGTCAAGGATAATCAGATTTGGTGACTGTTCTTCAATTATCTTTAAACCGTTCTCCCCGCGTGAGGCACTAAGCAGGGTTGCATCCGGCCAGCATATTTTAAGTGCAAAAGATATTGCCTGGACTATTTTGTAATCATCTTCAATAATCAGTATCTTCATTTGGCTTTTGGCCTCAGCGGTATGGAAAAAGTAAAGGCACTTCCTTCGCCAACCTTGCTTTTCACTGTTATTTCACCTTCGTGCAGGTCAATAATCATCTTGGACAAAGCCAAGCCGATACCCAAACCTGAGGGAGTGCCTTTTTTATGGCTTCGCGAATACAGGTGGAACAAAGCCCCTATCTCCTCCGGACTCATGCCCTTGCCGTTATCTTTCACTTCAACTTCCAGATTGTTGTGGTTAATTCCGGCGGTCAATGAAATATTGCCTCCCCACGGGGTGTATTTTGCTGCATTATCCAGCAAATTCAAAATTACCTGCTTAAGGCGTTTGTAATCGGCTACTACAACAGGCAACGGGTTTTGTATGCTGATAGTCAGCTTTTGGGAATTTGATTCAAATACGGGGTTCATTATCTCATCAATGTCTTTAAGTAATTCATAAATATTCAGGGGTTCACATTCCAGCCGCAGCAGACCAACCTCACCCCGTGCAATATCCAGCAACTCGTCTATACGCAGATTAAGGTCTTGTATACCGGCGTACAGGCACTTCATATAGCTTAGGTTAGGTTCCTCTGCCAGGTTTTTGCTGAGCAGTTCAGAGGTGGCCAGCATAGATGTCAGCGGGGTTTTCAGTTCATGCACCAGAGCCCTCGTAAAGGTAATCCGCTGGCTTATTTCATTTTCCAGAGTTTCCCTTAGTTGTTTTTCCCGCTCTAAAGACTCCTTAAGTTCCTGCTCATTTTTCTTCCTGATAGTGATATCCCTGATAACCGAGATTATCATGGTATCCCCGCCTAGGTAGATTAGTTTGTGATTTATTTCAACCGGGATACTCTCCCCGTTTTTATTTCTATGGGCTATTTCCAGAACTTCATGCCCCTTGGCAACTAAATTACTGACTATTTCCGGTCCACGGAGTGCCGTTTCCTGTGAATCAATATCCAGATTTGTCTTCCCGATTAGCTCCTCATATTTGTATCCGAAGTGCTTGCAGGCGGCAGTATTGGCTTCTGTAATTATTATGGGGTCATTCGTATTGGAGAATTTGAACAGGAGTATGGCATCGTTGGCCCAGTTAAAAAGCTCGCGGTATTTCAGCCGCTCTTTTTTAAGAGTGTAATTGCACTGCTTTAACTTAACTAATTCGTCTTTTAATTCGTCTATTTCCACTCAGGTTCTCTCGTACGGCTGTTATTCTATTATACTGCCAAAATGAGAGATATAACCAGATAACAACCATTGATGCCAAGATTGGCAATAGTTAAGAATACTTAATTAAGCCTTATATTAACTTTACTTTAAGCTTCAGAGATTTACCGTTTGGTTTACTAAGGGTATTTATAATATTCAGATATCCTTGAATAACATTAAGGAGGAGCAGACGAGACCAAAATCCATGTAGCTGTTTGGAACGCCTGAAATATTTGCAGGAAAGGAAAGAATTATGGGTAATTTTCACAGTAGCCTGAGCCGAAGAGACTTCATGAAGGGATTAGGATTGGCAGGTGCCGGTATAGGTGCAGTTGCTGCCGCCGCTCCTGTTTTCCATGACCTTGACGAAGTAGCCTCGGCAGATTCATCTGTCAACAAACGGCCCTGGTGGGTGAGAGAGGTTGACAAGCCAACCATAGAAATAGACTGGAGTAAAACGTCCTCACTGCCGTTTCCCCAGGAAGGCTGTCATCTTCCCCCGCTGTTAGCTGAATTTGTGGGATGGGACAGGGTAAATTCCGCTATGGCTCAGGGTGTAGCCGCTCTTAACGCAGGGGCAAAAAAGACCGGCTCCAAAGAAGCCATTTCCCTGCTGGATACCTCCATGCAGGAGGCTGCCTGGCCTCATTTTATAGCCCACGCCGGCTGGAGAGAACCTGTATATCCGGCTTTGGAAGGGGCAGCCCCCATACCGGAGCTGGTAGGTCAAACCTATACCCATGAAAGTTTTGGAGTGCCCCGCTGGGAAAGCACCCCTGAAGAGAACTTTGCCTTGCTCAAATCCGCCATGAGGTTTTTCGGTGCCGGCCAGATTGCATCTATAGAATTGGATGCTAATGTAAAAAGCATGTTCTACCCTGTAGATGCCAGCCGCATGTTCTTTAACGGCCCGCCCATGGCCTATGGTTTTGAAGATTGCGATAACGGTTATGTAACTGATACCCACTTTATTATCCCCAACAAAGCCCGCTGGGTGGTTACTTACACTACCCCCATGCCCAAAGAAATGTATCGCACCGCACCTTCAGGTGTTTGTTATGCCGCCAATATGAGCCGCTACCGTCTCAATCAGGAAACCATGGCCTGTGTCCAGAAATTCCTGCTTGGGTTGGGTTATCAGGGTTTGCAGTCTGCCCCCTGGCCTAACGGCATTTGTCCTTCACCGGCTGTGGCTACTTTGTCCGGTCTGGGCGAAATGGATAGAATTAACCAGTGCGTTATTCCTGAAGAAGGCGCGGTAGTCGGCATTTATAAATTTATTACCGACCTTCCTTTGCCTGTCAGCAAACCCATAGATTTCGGCGCTTTCCGCTTCTGCCATAGCTGCCGAAAGTGTGCGGATACCTGCCCGGCCAAGGCCATATCATTTGAAGAAGAGCCTACATGGGAACCAGCTGGTCCTTGGAGCACCGGTGGTAAAAAGGCTTACTACAAGAATGAACCTGAGTGCAAGCTGTATCAACATAGCACCGGGGCTACCTGCCAGATATGTACCGGCGTTTGTGTATTTAACGTAAATACCAAAGCCATGATACATGAAATTGTTAAATCCACCCTTTCCACCACCGGCATTTTCAACAGCTTCCTCTGGAAAGCTGACGTTGCTTTTGGCTACGGCCATCATGACGCGGCCGAATGGTGGGATCTTGACCTGCCCAGATACGGCTTTGATACCACTATGGGTGTCAGAGACGGCGGGTACGGAAAGTAAGAATTAGGAGATAGTGATATGTGGTTTATCATAGGTATATTGGTTGGTGCCCTGGTATTGGGGCTAGTTTGGCTGATGAAACGAAACAATTTTAGCCTTGCCTGGTACGAGTGGCTGATTGGTGCAATCGGGGCACTCATGCTCCTTTTCACCGTCCAGAACTACTTCGGCAGTCTGGCAGAGGTAGAGCCTAAAGCGGCTTATATGTTTCTGCTGGTAGTAGGCTTGCCGGGACTTGTCCTGCTGGCTTTAGCCTGGCAGCTGGCCGCCCGAAGGGTAAAGAAAGCCTAAACCTCAGGTAATACAAGGGGGGGGAGACTTAAGTCTCCCCCCCCTTGTCATCTTCTTTAATCTGATAGACTGGGTTAAATGTATTTAAACGGGGTCAGGGTTTTAGTGTGTTTGTGGGTTAAGGGCAAGGTGTGATTCCGTAATTTAGTGAGTGTTTTTGATAACTCCACTTTTTCTTCTCTGGTTATACTGGCCATCATTTGCTTGTACACTCTGTTGGAAATTTCCAGAGCTTGATAGAAAGTATCAATAGCCTTTTCGGAAAGTTTTATGCGCACCATGTGTTTTTTGTCTAAATCTTTGGTTTTGATAATTAGTCCGTCTTTTTCCATACGGCTGACAATGGCTGAAACTGAATGGGGTTCAAATACAATTCGTCTGGCCAGAGTATGAGGGGTGGATTCTCCGCCCAGACACATGAGTTCATGTAATATGGCAAACTTTTCGGTAGAGAGATTCAGGCTTTTTAATTCGCGTGTCCATGCCCGTTCAATTGAATGTTTAACCTGAGTAATGTTGACCCAAAGTAAATGTTCCAGTTCCAGAGTCTCAAATTCGTTCATCTTATTGCCTGTGTTATTAATTATTTACTGGATACCTGTTAGCATCTGTACGGCGTATATCTTAATCCCTCAAGCCGTTTTTGCCAAATCTCCGTACACACTATTGACAATACACAATCGGTATATTAGTCTATATGGACTAGTCCATATAGACTAATATACTAGTGAAAGAGGGTGATAGCAAGCTTAAATAAATATAAATTACAGCACCAGCGGTAGTCCGATAGAATTCGAAAGGGGAAATCTATGAAAGAGTTTCATTCCACACTCTCGCGACGTGATTTTATGAAAAGCCTTGGGGTAGTCGGAGCAGGTTTGGGTACTATGAGCGCTGCTGCCCCTGTTTTCCACGATTTGGATGAGGTCACGTCTT
>NZ_JBAZDW010000054.1:0-8454 GCF_041654235.1 Dehalococcoides sp.
TATTGTAGACATGGCCAGTTCCTATCTGCGCGGGCGGGGTGTCAGTCAGATAATAGTTGAAGCCGGTGGAGATTTGGCTCTTCAGGGCATGCGTGAAGACGGCCAGCCTTGGAAAGTAGGTATCACCCACCCCAGAGCTTATACCGGTTATTATGATGTTATCCAGTCTTCAAATGCCTGCATGGCTACTTCCGGTGATTATGAAAACGCATTTACCCCGGATTATAAGTATAACCACATTATTGACCCCGGTACCGGGTTCTCACCTCAGGAACTGTGCAGTGCCACTGTTATTGCCCGTGATACTCTGCTGGCTGATGCTTTAGCTACAGCTGCCATGGTAATGGGAGTGGATGAGACCCTTAAGCTGCTTGAAAGTCTGGACGGGGCAGAAGCCCTGCTGATTGGCAAAGACCTTAAGAGCTATACAACCAGTGGTTACCGTGCCCTTAGTGAACATCTCAGCACCTGATCCCTTGATATTGGCGTTACTTAGATGAGGACAATTGACCAAAAGTCAGGCAGTCCTCATTTTTTATACCATTTATACTATGCCTGCAGATGCCTTTTTCTTGACAAAAATTCACTAATCCTATAGCATAGACGTATTTCTTAAGCTTATTAGTAATAGGAATATTACTTTTAGTGGTTAGTTGTTGGAGGCGAATACAATGAAGTTGTCAGCCCGCGGCAGGCATTCCATGGAGGCCATGTTTGACCTGGCGGTTCATTACGGTGAAGGCCCTATTTTGATTCGTGACGTCGCTCAGCGGCGAAAGATATCTGAACAGTATTTGGCTCAGCTTTTTATCCCTTTGCGGATAGCCGGGTTGGTCAGGAGTGTTCGTGGGGCAAACGGCGGTTTTGTACTGGCCAGAGATCCTAAAGAGATAAAACTGAGTGATATTGTAAAGGCTACCGAAGGATCTACCTCCCCTTCAGAGTGTGTAGATGACCCCAGGGTTTGCTGGCGTGGTGAGGGTTGTATAACCCGCAATGTCTGGCTCAGAATAAAAAAAGCTACCGATGAAATTTTGGATTCTATAAATTTAGATAATCTGGTACAGCAGTGGAAAGAAAGCGGTTCACCTGAAGTTCCTCTGGAGCTGAGCATTTAAAAGCCTTTAATGCCCGCAATAAAATATTCGGGTACTCTTTAATCAAGATAAATGATCAATTTTCCGGTAAGGATATTTCAAAATAACCTGCCGGAAATTTGGTTTTTATAGTGTCCCATCAGGTGACTCCTGGTATTCAGGGTAGAATTGGTCTTAGATGCTATTTCAGGTATAATTTGCAGATATCTGTATTTCCTGTAGCCCAGTATTATAAAGGAGCAAGTGGATATGTCTGAAATGCCTGAAATAGGTAAAATATCACCGGATATTTTTCGGGAACTTATCTATCCCAGACTGGGGGTAGCTTCACAGGATGTGCTTATCGGCCCCAGAAGCGGGGTTGATGCCGCCGTAATCAATCTGGGGGGCAAGGCTGTTTCCCTGACCACCGACCCGGTCTTTATAGTGCCTGAATATGGTTGGGAAAGGGCGGCCTGGTTTGCCATTCATATTCTCCTTTCAGATTCAGTTACCTCAGGTTTAAAACCCAAATACCTGACCATAGACCTTAATTTGCCCATGAGTATTACCAAAGACCAGCTGAGTCTGGTTTGGCAGGTCATTCATGACCAGTGCGCCCAAAATGGCGTATCTATAGTAACCGGGCATACCGCCAGATATGAAAACTGCAGCTATCCTTTCGTTGGCGGGGCAACTGTAATCGGCGAAGGTGAACTTAACCAGTATGTCGGCCCGGAATTTGTAAAGCCCGGTGATAAAATAATCATCACCAAAGGTCCGGCTATTGAAGCCTGCGGTATTTTCGCTGCTATGTTCCCCGGTTTTCTGGCCAAAAAATACGGACAAGATTTCAGCCGAAAAGCGCAAGGTATTTTTTATAAGATGAGTGTGGTGGAAGACGCTCTGGCAGCTGTGTCTGTGGGTGTCCGGGATAACGGGGTAACTGCCATGCATGATGCTACCGAATGCGGTATCTGGGGCGGGCTGTATGAAATAGCTGAAGCCGCGGGTCTGGGCGTTACCATAGAAAAAGACAAAATTGTTATTGAAGACGGGGTAAAAGAAATCTGCTCCCTGTTTGAAATAGACCCCTATGCGTCTATAAGCGAGGGTACCCTGCTGCTCACCTGCCGAGCCCACCGGGCGGAAGCAATCCTTTCAGCTATGGCGGCTAAGGGTATCAAGGCCTCGGTAGCGGGTGAAATAACCCCGGCCGGAAGCGGTATGAAAATGATTGAAAACGGGCAGGGAAAGCCCTTCGTTCACCCTCAGGTTGACCCGTTCTGGAAGGCATTTTATAATGCCTTGGAAAAGTATAATGAACTGGAAGGCAAAAAATGATGCAGGACAAAGTTACTCCGCCCTCCTATTACAAGACAGATTACTGGAAACGTTATTCCAAAGTTTACGACTTTTTAACCCGCTTGCTTTTTACGCCTTTCGGCGGGGAAGAACGCTTTCGCCGCAAGTTTGTAGATGCGGCAAATATCCAGCCCGCAGACAATATTATTGATATGTGCTGCGGCACAGGTGCTACTACCCGTCTGGTAGCCGGAAAACTGAAGGGCGGTCAAGTAACAGGTGTTGACCTTTCCCCGGATATGATGGCCAGAGCCAAAGAAAAGGTAGTGGGCATGCCGGCTGTTTTCCAACAGGCTTCGGGTGACAATCTGCCCTTCCCTGAGGGTGCTTTTGACAAGGCCTTTGTATCTTACGGGCTGCACGAAATGCCCACCCCTATCCGCTGTGAAGCGATTAAACAGGTTTACAAAGTGCTTAAGCCGGGGGGTGTTTTCAACGTACTGGACTATAATCTGCCACAGGGTATCGGCGGACTTGGTATCAGGGTATTTATACGGGTGTTTGAAGGTCTGCCTGCCTACCAGATGATGCAGCCGGGAGTACTAAGCGGTGAACTAAAGGATGCCGGGTTTGAAATCCTGAACCGCCGCCAGCGTCTTTTAGGCATGTTTCAGATAATTCAGGCGCGTAAACCGCTTTAGCCCAACACTCCGCTTCATCAGGTAAAACAGCCCGGCTGCAAACCATAGAGTTTAGCCGGGTTTGCCATATAGTATAGGTTTTTATATCCTTCGGGTGGTAAAATTAGGCCGTAAGGGGCAGATATATGTATAGAGAGCTTATTTCGCACAAGATAGCGGAACTGAAAAAAGAGCGTAAGGCCATTATACTGGCCCACAACTACCAGCTTGGAGAAATTCAGGACGCAGCGGATTTTGTGGGTGATTCGCTGGAACTGGCCCGTAAGGCGGCAAAGGTTGATGCCGAAGTAATAGTATTTTGCGGAGTTCACTTTATGGCGGAAACAGCGGCCATTCTCAGCCCCGAAAAGATAGTGCTTGCACCTGAACCAAGAGCCGGTTGCCCTATGGCGGATATGATAAGCGGGGCGGAACTCAGGGAATTCAAATCCCGTCATCCCGGACTGCCGGTGGTATGTTATGTTAACTCTACAGCTGAGGTCAAGGCCGAGTCGGATATTTGCTGTACTTCGGCTAATGCCGTCAAAGTGGTGGAAAGCCTGAAATCAGATACAGTTTTGTTCGTACCTGACCAGTATCTGGGGGCTTTTGTCAAAGAACGCACCAGTAAAAAAATAATAAGCTGGCCGGGCTATTGCCCCAGTCATGCACGCATAAAACCAGAAGATATTGTAAACCTGAAAAAACACTACCCTGCCGCCAAAGTAATAGTCCACCCTGAAAGCCGCCCTGAGGTAACTGCTCTGGCAGACGAGGTTTTATCCACCGGGCAGATGGTTAGCTATGCTGCCCGGGCGGATGTCAAAGAGCTTATTGTAGGTACTGAAATAGGCATGCTCTACCGCCTGCGCAAAGAAAACCCGGACAAGCTTTTTATACCGGTATCCGAACAGGCTGTGTGTGCCAATATGAAAATGACCACCCTGACCAAACTTCTTGCCAGTCTGGAAAATATGCAGACGGTAGTAAGCGTACCGGAAGAAATTCGCGTTAAGGCAGTGGGTGCGGTGGAACGAATGCTGAGGGTGGTATAAAAAGGGTGAAGGCAAATCCATTTCTGATAGTCTTCATAACCACCACCGACGCGGAGGAAGCCACCCTTATCTCAAAGGTGCTTCTTAACCAACGCAAAGCGGCTTGTGTCAGCATTATCCCGCGGGCAAACTCACAGTATTGGTGGCAGGGCAAGATAGAGGAATCAACCGAAAGCCTGCTTATTGTAAAAACCCGCCAGTCTTTGCTTGCTTCGCTCATAGAGGTAGTGCATGAAGTTCACAGCTACGAAAACCCCGAAGTGCTGGCATTGCCGGTTGTCGGGGGCAGTCCGGAGTATCTGGACTGGCTGGATAAAGAACTTTCTGCCCAGACGGATATTCCGGAATAGCCAATGGGTGCTATAATGGGTGCTTAAATGATAAAAGATATTAGAAATGTTTTCAGCAAAGACCCGGCTGCCAGAAGTGTGGCAGAGGTTCTATTTTGTTATCCCGGTTTGCATGCTCTCTGGTTTCACCGGGTGGCAAACTGGCTGTGGCGGCATAAACTCCATTTCTGGGCACGCTGGCTTTCCCATGGCGGGCGGTTCTGCACCGGCATTGAGATTCATCCGGGGGCAAAAATAGGTCAGCGTTTCTTCATTGACCATGGGATGGGGGTAGTCATTGGCGAAACCTCTGAAATTGGCAATGACGTGCTTATGTATCAGGGTGTGGTGCTTGGCGGAACCAGTCTGTCCAAAGGCAAACGCCACCCTACTATCTGCGATAATGCAGTTATCGGTACAGGCGCAATAGTGCTGGGCGGCATTACGGTGGGTGAAGGGGCTAAAGTAGGGGCAGGTTCGGTAGTTACCAAAGATGTTCCGGCCGGGGCGACTGTAGTTGGCATACCCGGGCGGGTGGTTGAAGAATCACGCCGTATGGTTATTGATCTGGAACACGGCAAACTGCCTGACCCGGTAGCGGACGCTCTGAAAGTGGTTCTGACCGAACAGCAAAAACTGATGGACAGGCTTGCCCAGCTTGAAAAAAACAGCGGACTGAAAGTGCCTCAGGATGAGCTTCGCGGGCAGATACGCGAGATTATGAAAGAGTTTAACCTGTAGTCATTTATCACAGTTTGCAGAGATAACAAAAAAGGGGCGGTTATTAACCGCCCCTTTAATATTTTAGTTTAAAACCGGTATCAAGTCTGGTGGATTTCACCGCAGTGGGGGCATTGGATTTCCTGCCCTTTCAAACCGGGCGGAACGCGAAGCCTGACTCCGCAATCGCAATCTACCGTCTGGTATTTATTCATATTCCAGAGGGCATTTGAGGTCTCTCGGGCGCGGCCTATTTCGGTAGCCAAAGGTCCTTCATCCGAAGCCTCCCTGATGGTTTCGTCATGGTCCAGCTTGATGGCAGTAGGTGGTATAACATGCCCGCCTTTTAACTGTTTAAAGGCCTCGTCATAGTTGTGGTAGGAAGCCCCGTTCATAGACCGCAGAATCCTTACCCTCTCGCTGATCGGAGGATGGGTGGATGTCAGGTTAGCCGCAGCCTTACCTTTGGCCCTGAAAGGGTTGATGATATACATGGGAGCGGTAGCCTGATTGGCTGAACGCAGCTGTTCAGTGGAAGCCCCCAGTTTTTCAAGGGCTGAAGCCAGTCCCTCAGGGTAACGGGTATACTGGACGGAAGAGGCATCTGCCAGATACTCCCGTTTGCGTGAAATGGCAAAGTAAATCAGCTGGGCAAACAAGGGTGCCAACACAATAAGCAAAAGTGCTGCCACCATTAAAATAGCCTGAGCCCCGCCGCCACCCCCCTCATTGGAGGAAGAACGGCGTGACCCTCCGCCGAAAATAAACATCCGTGAGCCGTACTGGGCTAAGATAACGATAGTTCCCAGAAGGATGCTGCACCAGACCATTAGTGATACATCCCGGTTTTTTATATGGGCCATTTCGTGCCCTATAACGCCCTGAAGCTCATCCCTGTTCAGCTTTTGCAGCAGGCCGGAGGTGATAGCCACCGAGATATGGTTTTTGTCCCGTCCGGTGGCAAAAGCGTTCAAGGCAGGGTCATCAATGATATAAACCTTGGGCATGGTGTCCATACCGGAGGCAATCTTCATTTCCTCCACCACGTTGTAAAGGCGCGGGTGGTCAGAGGGTTTTATCTCCTTGGCATTAGCCATACCCAAGAGGATACTATCCCCCTGGGTCAGGGCTATCAGGTTCATTATTCCCCACAGGACAAGGGCAATCACCAGTCCCGCCAGCCCGTTATCGGTAAAAGCCATCCCCAAAGCGTAGCCCAAGGCTACCAGAATAAGCCCCATACCTATAACCAGCATAATGGAACGGGTTCTATTGGATTGTATCTGTTCCCACATATCAGTTTAAATCCTGCTTAAAACTTTACCTTGGGAGCCTGGCGTTCCTCTTCCACCTTGACCTCAAAGAATTCGCTGGCCTTGAAATTAGCCATACCGGCCACAATGTTTGAGGGGAACATTTGGGTTTGGTTGTTGTATTTCATAACCGAATCATTGTAAAACTGGCGGGCAAAACTTATCTTGTTTTCAGTAGAGGTCAGTTCTTCCTGCAAAGCCAGAAAGTTCTGGTTAGCCTTTAGGTTGGGGTAGTTTTCAACTACTGCCAGCAGGCGGGAAAGGGCAGAAGACAGTTCGCCTTCAGCTTTGGCTCTGGCTTCTACACTGGTTGAAGTAGATAACTGCTGGGCCAGATTACGGGCATTGGTCACAGATTCAAGAGTTTGCCGTTCATGGGTCATGTAGCCTTTGACAGTTTCAATCAGGTTGGGTATCAGGTCGTAGCGTCTTTTCAGCTGGACATCTATCTGCGCCCAGGCATTTTTAACCTGATTCCGCAGACCTACCAGGCCGTTGTAAGCACCGGCAAACCACAGCCCCAATACCAGAACCAGTGCCAGAATGACTATAAGTGCAATCCACATATTTCCCTCCTTGTGTTCTTTATTTACTAAAAATTATTGGTTTATTTAGATTTGAATACTTCTTTTAGAAAATCCACCGCCGGTTGCTTGGTATCTTTACTTAAGCGGGTAATAAGCTGGTCTACCTCTCCCCCGTCAAAAAACATGCCGTGTCCCCCGGGGCAGTCATCGGTTATCAGCAGGGGGTCTTTTATCAGGGCGGTTTTTTTCATTTTACGGCGGCAGATGGGGCAGTGGCGTTTAGCCTCTCGGTTATCGGTTACTTCAGCTGCTTTTTCGGGGCTGTTTTTCAGGTTTACCGCGTTCAGCAATAACCCCAATTCTCCGGCATCAAACCAAACCCCGTGACAGGCCGGACAATAGTCCAGCTCTATCTCGCGGTATTCCACTACCAGCATATCTTTAGAGCAAGCCGGGCAAATCATAGACTTCTCCTTATATAACGTGTCTCTTAGTGTATGGATAGGCATATGTTCTTGTCAATGGGCGGATAATTGATAATCAAAGCTGAAGCATGCAGGATGAATATGGCATGGCTGAATAAAGTCTTGGCAATCCTAAATAACAAGCAATGCGCATCCCTTGAAAGGTAGTGGCGGGTGTTTTTTACAGTCAGGTGTAAGGCTAAATTTGATTTCGGCGGGCAATAAGGCAGGCAATACAGCCCAGCAGCAAGATAACAGCCATACCGCCCATGCCTATAGTAGTGTTGCTTATCGGGCCGAAAAAGTGCCCGCTGGCAACCAGCGGCGGGATTATTCCGAGTGCAGTCAGGAAACCCAGTACCATACAGATACCGCCTGAAATAGCCAGAAACAAAGCAAGCTTATTCATCTGAGATTGCCCTCTTAAGTAAAACGCTATAATGACTAATTTAAGCATAATAGAAGACTAATGGCAATAGGTTAAAGTATATTTAGTAAAACGGGATTTGCAAAAAATTAGTAAAAAGAAAAACCCTTTGAAGGAGAATTTCTTCAAAGGGAGAGCTTCTTAGCTTTAGAAAGTGGTACCCCTGGGGCGATTCGAACGCCCGACACGCGGTTTAGGAAACCGCTGCTCTATCCTACTGAGCTACAGGGGCCTGCAACAAAACCTTATTATAGCTGAAAGTCGGCGGGGCGGGCAATTGCCCGCCAGACAGGTGTCAATTCGGTCAGATAAATTATATATGCCCGCTTCTCTGGTGGAGCGGGCATATATAATTTTGCTTTATTCTAGCCCAGCAGGGTATTGCCTTTAGGTGTCAGATGGTACTTGCCTTCTTTTTCTTCGGCCAGTCCCGCTTCTGCCAAGGCACGCGTTCCGCTCCTGACCCGGTACAGGGGTAAACCTGAAAAAGGGGCTATCTCTTCCGGTGTACCGGGATGTTCCTTTATAGCTTTCAGGGTTTGCTTACCGCTGGTACTC
>NZ_JBAZDW010000055.1:0-8450 GCF_041654235.1 Dehalococcoides sp.
TATGTATTTCATGGCCCGTCAGGGGTGGGTAAAAAGCGGATGGCTCTCACCTTTGCCCAAGCACTAAATTGTCAGGCTTCACCGCCACCCTGTCAGGAATGTTCGGTTTGCGGGCGCATTTTGTCCGGAAATCACCCTGATATTATCCACCTGGAGCTTCTTTCGGCTGAAGATGCGTCTGACGGCAAAGCTAAAGCTGAAATAGGTGTCAAACAGATAGAAGATATCCAGCATGCCGCCAGTTTGCCCCCATTTGAAGGTAAGTACAAGGTTTTTATTATCCATCAGGCAGAAAAACTTTCACTGGAGTCTTCAAACCGTCTTTTAAAAACACTGGAAGAAACCGGTTCCCAAAATATATTTATTTTACTTACCGCTGATAAATCGCTCCTGTTACCCACAGTAATTTCACGTTGCCAGATTCTGGAATTAAGATACGTTGAGATAAACCTTATCCGTGAGGCTCTGCTCAAGCAGGGTTTAGATGCGGAAAAAGCAGAGCTTCTGTCCCACCTCAGTCACGGCAGGGTGGGCTGGGCTATGGAAGTGGCTTCGTCTCCTGAAATACTGGAAGAACGTAAGGCAAATATTGAAAAAATCATATGGATACTGGGGCAGGACGAAGAAGAACGCTTTGATTATGCCTCAGATTTATCAAATCTGTTTGGTCAAAACCGCACGGCGGCTGAAGCTATACTGGATATGTGGCTGGACGTATTTAGAGATATGCTTCTCCTGAAGGCTGATGCCAACCAAAACATGACTAATATTGATTATAAAGATATACTATACATGGCCTCAGACAAACTTGGGCTTACAGACATACGTATAGCTATAGATAATATACTCAAGACCGAAGACCGGTTGCGGGCGAATGCCAATCCTAGACTTTGTCTGGAAGTGCTGATGCTCAGTTTACCCTTTGTAAAGGAAGGAACTGTAAAAAATGGTTGATATTGTAAAGATACGCTATAAACAAGCCGGCAAGATATATTACTTTGACCCGGCCGGTTTTGAACTTTACCCGTATGATTGCGTAGTGCTGGAAACCAGCCGGGGTGAAGAACTGGGCTGGGTGGTTGCCTCTCCCTCCCAAGTGGAAGAAAGCAGTCTGGAACAGCCCTTGAAGCCGGTTATACGTCTGGCTACCGCTGAAGATATGAACCGTGAACGCCAGCTTGAAGAAAAGAACCAGAGTGCGGTTGCGGAATGTATAGAGCTGGTAAGCAAGCTTAATTTGCCTATGAAACTTATACGGGCGGAATACAGCCTGGACGAAAATCACGTAACCATTTATTTTTCAGCCGAAGACAGGGTGGATTTTCGGGAACTGGTCAGGGAAATATCACGCAAGCTGAGAGTCAGGGTGGAGCTTCGGCAGATTGGTCCGCGTGATGAGGCCAAGATGGTGGGCGGTTACGGAAGGTGCGGACGGGAACTTTGTTGCTGCAGTTTCCTGAGTGAGTTTGACCCGGTGTCTATAAAGATGGCCAAAGAGCAGAATCTGCCGCTAAATCCCCAGAAGATTTCAGGTGTTTGCGGAAGGCTTCTTTGTTGTTTGGACTATGAATATGAAACCTACAAGGCAGCCAAAGCCAAAATGCCCAAGGACGGGCTGAAAGTATCTACTCCGGTGGGTAAAGGCGAAGTGGTTGGCGGTAATCCCCTTGAAGAGATGGTATTTGTCCTGCTGGAAAGCGGAGCTAATGCCGAGGTGGCTTTAAAAGATATTCGCCCTGATAAAGAAGGCCGCCGCCCTGATGCCCCGTTACACCACTAGTTTCGGTTCATCTCCCAGCCCAAGGTAAGGCCGCCATTCATGGCGGATATTGGCGTTTGCTCTGGGTAGCGAATACCCGTAACGATACTGTGGCACTCCCGGAGTGCACATAAGCTTCATATGAGCCTGTTCAGGAGTGCGCCCGGCTTTATGGCGGTTGCAGTGCAGGCAGGCGGCTACTACGTTTTCCCAAACATGAGGCCCTCCCTGATGCTTGGGGTTAACATGGTCTATGGTCAGTTCCAGATCTTTGCGTCCGCAGTACTGGCAGGTGTGTTTGTCACGGCTGAATATCTCAGCCCGGTTCAGTTTGGGGCGGAGCGGCGGGTGTTTTATGAGGCAGGATAGCCGTATGACTGAGGGCAGAGCGAAATGGTCTTTTTCAGAGTGCCAGAAGCCTAGGCCATCTTCCAGCATTTCGGCTTTGCTCTGGTACACAAGCAAAACAGCCCGCCGTATATGGCATACGTTTAGTGGCTGGTAATCCTGGTTCAAGACCAGTACCTGATGGTTGTCCATCAAACACCGCTTCTCCCGAAAAGATTATGCTTATTCTAAACAAAATCCTACAGCAGGGCAAGTCTGTTCGCTTAGCGTTGGGGGCGGGTGGTCCTCATACGGGATACAGGGCGCTGCTTCTGTTGCCCGGTACTGTCACAGCGGAAGTTGGGGGCGGTAATGTTAAATACCATACTTATCTGGGGGTCAACGAAGCGCGAGCTTATGGCCACCTCTATTTCACTCAGCTGGCATCTGGTAGTAATTACGGTGGCCAGACGGCGGTTATAGCGGTAATTTATTACCTGATAGAGTTTTTCCTGCGCCCAGGGAGTGCTGGACTGTTCCCCGAAATCATCCAGTACCAGTAGTTTGGCGTTTTTAACCGCATCAAACATCTGGTCATATGAAGTTTTGCTTTCAGGACTGAAGGTGGAACGCAGGTGGTCTAAAAATTCGGGCACAACCACAAACATGGCAGGTTTGCCCTGGCGGTAACGTTCATTGACAATGGCGGATGCCAGATGGGTCTTGCCGCAGCCCGTTTCCCCTTGAAACACCAACCAGCTTTCCGGATTTCGGGAAAAATCCAGTGCCAAGTTATAGGCGGCATCTATATTCTGGCGTTGTTCCGGAGTCAGGTTTGACCGCTTGTGGTCATAATTTTCAAAGGTCATTTTCTTTTGAAGTGCCAATGCATTATCCCAGCGGTATTCCAGACTGTCCTCCGGGTTTGGGGCAACTGTGTATATTTTAGATATGGATTTATCCAAAAGACGGCTCTGGATACGGGGATCAAGCTCATTTATGGGGGTAGACAGAGTGATAATGGTGGGTAACTCCTGACTAAAGCGGTAAGTGAGCAACTGGTCAAGTTTTTCTTTTGACCATTCCGAACCACTCTGGACGGTCAGGTCATCTATCACTAACAGGGGGGCATTTTTGAGTATATCAAAGCTCTGGCTGTAACCGGCATCACTGTCAGGCTCAAAAGATTTTTTTAGGTCATCTATCAGTTCGGATGCTCTTTTGTAGAGAACCGGCTGTCCCGTGGAAAGGCGTCTGTTGGCAATGGCGGCAGCCAGATGGGTCTTGCCCGCACCGCTTGGTCCGGTGAAAACCAGCCAGCCGGTGGGGTTGGAGGCGAAATCCAGAGCTGCCTCGTAAGCCTGTTTAAATGTGTCCTGACTGTGGGGTTCGTCAGTCTTGCCCAGAGAATTCAGCTTTTCAAAGGTATACTTATACAAGCCTCCCAGACAGCTATATGTCAGCAGGCGTTTTTCCCGGTCTGCACCGGATTCGGACTGGGTACACTGGCAGGGGACTACCCGGCTGAAATCCGTTACCCCTTCGGCTGAAACAGGGTATACGAATTTAGCCCCTTTACATAACGGGCACAGGTTTTCTTCGGCCGCCTTTACCGCCTTACCTTTGGACGAGGTGGTCGTACAATTGGCCTTTGTATTTATCTGTTTCCCCAGTATTTCCTTTATGTGTTCCACTGTTTTTTCCCTGACTTGACCAATTTTCCAGTATTCGTTCTATATAGCGCCAGTTGTGTTTATTCAGGCTGACAGCCTCTTTTATGGCTTCGGCAATCCATTCTTCGGGATACAGCTTTTCAGCTTCTTTCAGATTGTCTGCCAGCATGGGGGTCAGCAAACCTATATTCTGTTCGTAAAGTTTAAATATATTGGGTTGTCCGGTTTTGCCGGTTATTACTTCTGCTGTTACTTCTTTTAAACCGGGTAAAGCCAGACTGCCATTTTTTATTTTTTCCACTACGGCTGTATCAGCTTCAGTATTAATAAAATAAAGCTGGTGGTTGTGTTTTCCGCTTTTCAGTTCCAGCCCCAGCAGGGTTCCCCGTTCCACCGCCATTTTGAGGGCTTTCTCCAGTGATTGCAAGCTTTCGTTTGGGGTTTTGCCCAAAGTGTTCATCAGGGTTTCTTCTGCCCCCAGTTCGGCCAGAGTGGTGTATCTGGGGTAGCCCTTTTTGGCCTGAACAAGGCTGAATACCGCTAGACTTACCTTAAGTTCTGCCGGGTCTTCAATCAGCGGCGCTACCCGGTGGATAAAATAACGGGATACGGGAGTAAACTCCTGTCTGACAGGGACGGGCGGCGGGTTACTCATAAGAAGCTGGGCTCCGTACTTGACCCCAGATTTTCAAAACGGGTCAGGTCATGGCGGAAGCGGCACTTTACAGTACCGATAGGGCCGTTACGGTGTTTAGCTATTATGATATCTGCGATTTCACGCGGGTATTCCTGATCCGGGTGAAGGTTTGCCCATTCCTCTTCTTTATAATAAAACTCGTCACGGTATATAAATACCACTATATCCGCATCCTGTTCAATAGAACCTGATTCACGCAAATCTGAAAGCTGAGGCTGATGGGATGAGCGGAACTCCGGGGCACGGGAAAGCTGGGAAATGGCTATAACCGGCACATTCAGTTCGCGGGCAATGCCTTTTAGTGAGCGCGAGATATAGCTTATTTCCTGTACCCGGTTTTCTTTGGTATTGCCTTCACCCTGAATGAGCTGAAGATAGTCCACAATAATAAGGTCTATATTTTGTTCGTAGCGTAGCCGCAGGGCTTTACTGCGTATTTCGGCTACCCTTATCTGGGGCGAATCATCTATAAAAATGGGTGCTTCGGAAAGTACGCCGATGGCATCCATTATTTTGCGTTCTTCATCAGGGTTGCTTTCATTCAGGCGGATGGAACGGGAATTTACGGCGGCTTCATTGGAGAGCAAACGCTGTACCAGAGACTCCCGTGACATTTCCAGACTGAAGATAGCGGTGCAGGCTCTCTGTTCAACCGCTGCATTTCGGGCGATATTCAGAGCAAGAGAGGTTTTGCCCATGGAAGGGCGTCCGGCCATAATAATAAGGTCTGAACGCTGAAGCCCGCCTAAAAAGGTATCCATACCGGTCAGCCCGGTAAGCACATGGGGAATAGCCTGATAGCCCTCACTGCCGGGGGCAGGTACGGGTTCAAAATACTTGTCTAAAATATTTTTAATATGGGTAAAGCCCAAGCTTGAGCGTTCATGGCGAAGGCGGAATAGCAGGTCTTCGGCTTTGCCCAGAGAATCCGAGACATCAGGGTCGGCTTTGAAACCCAGTTCGCTTATTTTCTGCCCGGCGTCAATAAGCTGGCGCATAACCGAAAGGCGGTAAACTATGCGGGCATAATGTTCAATATCCAGGGAGGTGGGTACTACCGAAACCACATGGCTCAGGTAGGCTGACCCTCCGCATTTTTCCAGCTTGCCCAGCCGTTCCAGTTCCTGGGCTACGGTAACCTGATTGATGGCATCACTGCGGCCGTACAAGGACATGCAGGCCTCAAAAATAAGGCGGTTGGGTTCGGTGAAGAAATCCTGCGGCTTCAAGATGGGTATGATATCAAAAATAGCCTGCCCGTCTATCAGCAAGGAACCGCTTACCGACTCCTCGGCATCTACATCGTATGGCGGCAGCTTGGAATCAAGCAACTAAGTATTCTCCTCAGCAGTGACTGCCAGATTTATCTTGGAAGACAGGTCTTTGTTAAAGCGGATAACAACTTCATAGTTGCCCAGCTGGCGGATAGGTTCAGCCAACTCCAGTTTGCGCTTGTCTATGGTCTTGCCAGTTTGTTTTTCAATCTCAGCGGCAATCACAGTTGTAGTTATCTGCCCGTAGAGTTTGTCTTTTGCTCCGGTTTTAGCTTTTAGATTTACCTTGGCTCCGTCCAGATTTTTAGCCAATTCTACCATTTCAGCTTCAGCCTTGGCTTTGCGGCGTTCTTCCGCTGCCTGTTTGGCTGCAATCTCACTCTTTACTGCGGCAGAAGCCGGCATGGCCAGTTTGTTAGGTATAAGATAATTTCGGGCATAGCCGTCATTTACTTCTTTTATATCTCCGGTTTTTCCTCTGCCGGGTACATCTTTCAGAAAAACAACCTTCATGCCAACCCCTTTTTAATTTACTATTATACTGGAAAAGCGGAGTAGTTTTGTACCCTTAAATAATTAAATTTACAGGTCAAGATACCGCTTGGCGGAAAGAGCGGCAACCGCTCCGTCTCCGGCAGCGGATATAACCTGCCTTATTGAGCCGCTTCGGATATCACCGGCAGAGAGTATGCCGCTTACTGACGTTTCCATCTGGTCATTTACCAGAATACTGCCGTTTTTGTCCATATCCACCACCCCCTTCAGGTAGGTGGTATTCGGCTGTAAGCCCACGGCTACAAAGAGTCCGTCTATCGGCAGGGTGGAGGTTTTTAGGGTCTTCAAGTTATTTAGGCTGAGTGACTGAATACTATCCTGCCCGTTTATGGAAGTGACTACGGTATCCAGCACCAGTTCAATATTGCTTTTGTTTTTAGCTTTATCCATTAACACCGCATCTGCCCGGAAACCTTGGCGGCGGTGAATCAGGTAAACTTTTTTGGCAAACTCGGACAGGTGAAGGGCTTCGTAAAAGGCCATATTACCGCCTCCCACTACCGCAACAACCTTGTCATTGTAGAAAGGGGCATCGCAAGTGGCACAGTAGGAGACTCCCCGCCCGGAAAACTCCTCTTCTCCGGGCACTTCCAGTTTATTGCGTTCGGTCCCCCCGCAGATAATAATACAACGTCCGCTCAGGCCGCCTGTTTCAGTGACAACCTCAAAGTGGTCTTTGGTTTTATGAATGGCATTTACTTCAGCCGAAGTTATCTCCACTCCGTATTTTTCGGCCTGTATTTGCATCTGCTGGGTCAGGTCAAAACCGGTGATGCCCTCCGGAAAGCCGGGGTAGTTATCCACTTTTTCCGAACGGGTTATTTGCCCGCCTACAAAAGCACGTTCAATAACCAGTGTCTTTAGCTTTGACCGTCCGGTATACAAGGCAGCAGTTAGTCCGGCCGGGCCGCCACCTATAATTATTACGTCATACAGGAGTGTTGACATTTTTGGGGTCTCCTTCCGTGCCTGCTTTAGTACGGGACTTGATATCTTCGGCAATCAGCTTGTCCACGCCTTTTTCAGCAGTGCGTTTGGCCAGCCCGATGGCATTTTTTATTGCCCGGGCGTGGCTTCGTCCATGAGCAACTATGATGGTTCCTTTTACTCCCAGTAAGCAGGCACCGCCACATTCTTCAAAATCCATACCTTTTACCATAGAGCCCAAGCCCACGTCAGCCAGCAAAGCCCTGCCCCGCAGGTGGGCGGCGCTGTCAATGGCGTGGCCTACTTTACGGACCTTAAGCAAAGCATCTCCCAGCCCTTCAAGGGTTTTAAGCACAATATTTCCGGTAAAGCCGTCCGTCACAATCACGTCAGCCTTGTTCAGGGATATATCATGCCCCTCTATATTGCCGATGAAGTTGAGCTTGCTTTTTTTAAGTAACTGGTGGGTTTCCAGTGTGAGTTTGGTGCCTTTAGCTTCTTCTTCACCGTTATTCAGTAAGCCTATTCTGGGGTTTTCGAGTCCCAACACCTGTTTGGCATATATATTGCCCAAATGGGCGAATTCATCCAGATGGTTGGGGCGGCACTCTGCATTAGCTCCCGCATCTATCAGCAGTGAAGGGATATGGGGGCGGGTGGTAATGATGGCACCCAGTGCAGGGCGTTCAACACCCTCTATTTTCCCAAGAATAAAAAAGGCGGCAGCCAGCACCGCACCGGTGTTGCCGGCAGAGATAAAGGCGTCTGCCTTGCCCTGTTTAACCAGAGAAGTGCCTATTACAATGGCTGATTGTGGCTTGCCTTTGATAGCTTCCACAGCGTGTTCATTAAAAGTTACGGTTTGAGGGCAGTGGACTATCTCTATGGGCAGTTTTTTCAGGTAATGCCCGGCATGTACATGGATAACCTCTTTTTTGCCCAGCAGGATAAGGCCTATTTTGTACTCCTGGGCAGCCTTGAGGGCACCTTTGATAATTTCCTTCGGGGCGTAGTCACCCCCGTCTACATCTACCGCTATTATCATTTATATCCTCTTAGAAAATTCATCTTAATAAAACCGGGACTATACTTTCTCCCGGAGAAAAGGGGTTTCAAACCCCCGAAAGTTGGTGGGCTTGGCAGTTGTATTTATATTCGTGTCCTGCCGAAGCAGTAAAGCCACACCCCATGCCCCGGTTATTTCCGGCCGGGGAGGGACTATCAGTGAAAAGCCCAGT
>NZ_JBAZDW010000056.1:0-8292 GCF_041654235.1 Dehalococcoides sp.
TTTTTAATCCCGAAGATTTGAATGCACTCGAGCAGGCGCTGCGGATCAAGGATCAGCATCCGGGATCAACCGTGACTATTTTGACCATGGGGCCCGGACGTGCGGCGGAAATTATCCGGGAAGGGATGTTCCGGGGTGCTGATGATGGTATCCTGCTGACTGACCGCGCTTTTGCCGGCTCCGATACGCTGGCTACTTCCTATGCGTTATCCCGGGTTTTGAAGAAGGTGAAAGATTTTGATCTCATTATTGCAGGACGTCAGGCGATTGATGGTGATACGGCCCAGGTAGGGCCACAGGTTGCTGAGAAGCTTGGACTTCCCCAGGTTACCTATGTGGAAGAAATTCAAAAACTTGAAAAGGATAAGATTTACCTGAAACGCCGTCTCCACAATGGTGTTGAAATGGTCATTTGTCCGATTCCGATGCTCATGACAGTTAATGGTTCCGCTCCTGCATGCCGGGCCCGGAACGCCAGATTGCTGATGAAAAATAAACATGCAAAAACTGTTTCAGAACTTCAAAATTCCAACGAAGATTACCTTCACCTGTATAATGACCGCCCGTATTTGAACATTGCGGAATGGACGGTTAATGATATTGAGGCTGACCAACAGGAACTTGGACTGAGTGGTTCACCGACAAAGGTGAAAACCATAGAAAATGTGATATTGCAGGCTAAAGAAGCCAAAGTGATCTCGTCTTCCGATCCCGATATAGAAGACCTGATGAAGGAATTACTTGCAAGTCATACCATTGGTTAACCTTGTCCTGAAATTATACAACCTTAGAACTGAAAAATAAACAGATGGAACGGCCATGAGAGAAGATCTCTCGCAAAAATATGATTTAAATGGCGAATTCCGTATACCTTTAAAAATAACTTACATACCCATGAACAGCGTATTTGTATATTGTGAAATAGAAGATGGTCAGGTAGCTGAAGTGAGTCAGGAACTGATGACCAAAGGACGTAGCCTGGCTTGTGAACTGGGCTGCAATTTGGAAGCACTGGCCATTGGCTGTGAGCTTAACGGAATTGAAAGTCAGATTTTCCCCTATGGCGTGGATGTGTTATATGTGGCAGATGATAAGCGTTTGTCTCCTTATACGACGCTTCCGCATACCTCCATTATTGTTAAGCTGTTCGAAGAACAGAAGCCGCAGATCGCATTAATGGGAGCCTCTTCCGTTGGCCGGGACCTGGGACCACGGGTTTCTTCCGCCTTGCACAGCGGGCTAACAGCCGACTGCACCAGTCTGGTTATCGGTAGTCATGAAGATAAAAAACTGGGAAAAATTTACGAAAAATTATTGTATCAGATCCGACCAGCCTTTGGCGGAAACATCATTGCCACAATTATTAATCCGGAACATCGTCCGCAGATGGCTACTGTTCGTGAAGGTGTCATGAAAAAGGAAATTTTCAATCCGAAATACAAGGGAAAACTCGTTAAACTGGATGTTTCAAAATATGTGAGCGATACTGATTTTGTAGTGGAGATCATTGAACGTCACCTGGAGAAACGTAAGGTCAACATGATAGCAGCTCCTATCGTGGTTTCCGGAGGATACGGTGTAGGATCGAAGGAAAACTTCCGGTTATTGTTTGAGCTGGCAGAAGTTTTAGGTGGTGAAGTCGGGGCCTCCCGGGCTGCTGTTGATGCAGGCTTTGCGGAGCATGAACGTCAGATTGGCCAGACCGGGGTCACCGTTCGTCCTAAATTATATATTGCCTGTGGTATTTCAGGCCAGATTCAGCATCGCGCCGGTATGGACCAGTCTGCCCAGATTATCGCGATTAATACAGATCCGGAGGCACCAATCAACGCCATTGCCGATTATGTCATTACCGGCGGTGTGGCCGATGTCATCCCCAAAATGATCAAGTATTATAAAAAGAATACCAAGTAATCATCTTAAACATTCAAAAATGGCTAATTTTTATACCGATAATAAAGATCTGAAGTTCCATTTGTATCATCCTTTGATGGAAAAGATCGTTCGCATGAAGGAAAGGAATTTTTCAGAAAAGGAAAAATTTGATTTTGCACCCATGGATTATGAAGATGCCATGGACAGCTTTGATAAAGTTTTGGAGGTGGTTGGTGAGATCAGCGGCGATATCGTTGCTCCCAATGCGGAATCGGTTGATGCTGAGGGCCCCTTGGTGGTTGATGGACGCGTAGTCTATGCACGGGGGACAAAACAAAACATCGAGGCACTGAATCAGGCCGGACTGATGGGCATGTCGCTTCCCCGCAGGTTCGGCGGGTTGAATTTTCCAATCGTTCCCTATATTATGGCTGCCGATGTGGTGTCGCGTGCCGATGCCGGCTTTGTGAATATCTGGGGATTGCAGGATTGCGCTGAGACCATTAATGAATTTGCATCTGAAGAGCAAAAAGAAAAGTACCTGACCCGCGTTTGCCAGGGAGAAACCATGGCGATGGATTTAACCGAGCCCGATGCGGGCTCCGACCTGCAGGCCGTTCAGTTGAAGGCAACGTACGATGAAAAATCAGGTGTTTGGCTGTTAAACGGGGTAAAAAGGTTTATTACCAATGGAGACGGACATATTTCCCTGGTATTGGCCCGGTCGGAACCCGGTACGAAAGATGGCCGCGGTTTATCCATGTTCATTCATGATAAACGGAATGGAGGGGTCACTGTCCGCCGCATTGAGCATAAAATGGGTATCGTGGGATCACCCACCTGTGAACTGGTATTTAAGGATGCCCCGGGCGAACTGGTTGGAAGCAGAAAATTAGGGCTCATCAAATATGTTATGGCCCTGATGAATGGCGCCCGTCTTGGGATTGCAGCCCAGTCGGTGGGAGTCTCTGAGGCTGCTTACCGCGAAGCTTTGAGCTATGCCAAAGAACGGATGCAGTTTGGAAAAGCCATCATGAGGTTTCCCGCGGTATATGAGATGTTGTCAAATATGAAGGCTAAGCTGGATGCCTCGCGAACCATGTTGTATGAAACCGCACGTTTCGTGGATGTTTATAAAACCTATATGCATATTTCGGAAGAGCGTAGTCTGGATCAGGTGGAGCGTAATGAAATGAAGAGCTATCAAAAACTGGCCGATTTCTATACACCCCTGGTCAAGGGGATGTCCTCCGAGTTTTGTAACCAACTGGCATACGATGCCATCCAGATCCATGGCGGCTCCGGTTTTATGAAAGATTATCCCGTTGAACGGATTTACCGTGATGCCCGGATTACCTCGATATACGAGGGTACTACACAATTGCAGGTCGTTGCAGCTATCCGCGGGGTTACCACCGGCGTCTTTCTGGATCAGATCCGCAAGTATGAAGCAGAAAAACTATCGCCCGAGCTGGAATACCTGCGCAGGGCATTGATCATTTTGACTGATGAATACGAGCAGGCTGTCCATAAAGTCATGGCCGTGCATGAAAATGAATTTTTGGATTTTCATGCACGTCGTCTGGTTGAAATGGCCGGGTACATCATTATGTGCTACCTGCTGGTACTCGACAGCAACCGGGAACCTGCATTCCTTAAATCAGCCAAAAACTTTCTGAATCTGGCCAAGGCACAGGTAAAAGCTCATTCCGAATTCATCCGAAGCTCGGAACTGAGCGATTTGGGGGTTTATAAGTATGAGATGGAATAGTAATAGAGGAGACCGGTAGCAGTTTAACCGGATTTTGGTTTTACTTTTTTGCGATTTATTGCATCAGGAATGAATGTATTGAATGTATAGAATGTTGTATTTCATTTTTTTGGAGGGTTTCAAGTTTCTGAGGGCCAGGCAGGGGGGTTTGATTTAGGGTCTTGTGGGGTAAAAAAGAAAGGGAAAGGTATTGCAGGAATAAAAAGGATGTATATCTTTGCACCCGCTTTGGATAGGAACGGGACATCCTGGGATGATCCAAAGGGGCGTTTTGCAAGGGAAATACAGGATTTAAGCGGGTGAAGATACCGGAAAAAAAAGATTAAAAAAGATTTGGAATATCGGGGAGAAATTATTTACTTTGCAGCCGCAAAAAGCAGAAGAGTTCATTGAAGGAAATTGAGAAGGTAGCAAGATAAGGAAAGACGCGAATAATTTGGGTTTAACCGGAGCGAGGAAAAAGATTAGAAGACACAGAATACAACGAAGAGTTTGATCCTGGCTCAGGATGAACGCTAGCGGGAGGCCTAACACATGCAAGTCGAGCGGGAGTCACTTTCGGGTGATGAGAGCGGCGCACGGGTGAGTAACGCGTATGCAACCTGCCCCGGACAGGGGGATAGCCCGGAGAAATCCGGATTAATACCCCATATTATATAGATGCTGCATGGCAATTATATAAAAGCTCAGGCGGTTCGGGATGGGCATGCGTGACATTAGCTAGTTGGTGAGGTAACGGCTCACCAAGGCTTCGATGTCTAGGGGTTCTGAGAGGATGATCCCCCACACTGGTACTGAGACACGGACCAGACTCCTACGGGAGGCAGCAGTGAGGAATATTGGTCAATGGGCGCAAGCCTGAACCAGCCATCCCGCGTGCAGGATGACAGCCCTATGGGTTGTAAACTGCTTTTATACACCAAGAAAAATCCCGACGTGTCGGGACCCGACGGTAGTGTATGAATAAGCATCGGCTAACTCCGTGCCAGCAGCCGCGGTAATACGGAGGATGCAAGCGTTATCCGGATTCATTGGGTTTAAAGGGTGCGTAGGCGGCTTTTTAAGTCAGTGGTGAAATCCTGTCGCTTAACGATAGAATTGCCATTGATACTGAGAAGCTTGAGTTTAGTTGAGGTAAGCGGAATGTGTAGTGTAGCGGTGAAATGCTTAGATATTACACAGAACACCGATTGCGAAGGCAGCTTACTAAACTAACACTGACGCTGATGCACGAAAGCGTGGGGAGCGAACAGGATTAGATACCCTGGTAGTCCACGCCGTAAACGATGCTCACTCGCTGTATGCGATACACAGTATGCGGCCAAGCGAAAGCATTAAGTGAGCCACCTGGGGAGTACGATCGCAAGGTTGAAACTCAAAGGAATTGACGGGGGCCCGCACAAGCGGAGGAACATGTGGTTTAATTCGATGATACGCGAGGAACCTTACCTGGGCTTAAATGGGGAACGACAGCTGCCGAAAGGTGGCCTTCTTCGGACGTTCTTCAAGGTGCTGCATGGTTGTCGTCAGCTCGTGCCGTGAGGTGTCGGGTTAAGTCCCATAACGAGCGCAACCCTTATCGTTAGTTGCCAGCGGGTCAAGCCGGGGACTCTAGCGAGACTGCCACCGTAAGGTGTGAGGAAGGTGGGGATGACGTCAAATCAGCACGGCCCTTATGTCCAGGGCTACACACGTGTTACAATGGCCAATACAAAGGGCAGCTACCGGGCGACCGGATGCTAATCTCTAAAGTTGGTCTCAGTTCGGATCGAAGTCTGCAACCCGACTTCGTGAAGCTGGATTCGCTAGTAATCGCGCATCAGCCATGGCGCGGTGAATACGTTCCCGGGCCTTGTACACACCGCCCGTCAAACAATGGAAGCTGGGGGTACCTGAAGTCTGTAACCGCAAGGAGCGGCCTAGGGTAAAACTAGTAACTGGTGTTAAGTCGTAACAAGGTAGCCGTACCGGAAGGTGTGGCTGGAACACCTCCTTTCTGGAGCTTTGACGTTACGAGGGTTTATTTAGTTGAAAACGCCTTGTTTACCTTTTTTTTATAAAATATTGATCATCAAGTGAAGCGAAAGCTAACAGAGCTGAGAGCGGGAAGCGGGAAAGCCAGAAAGCCTTACAGCCCAAAGCAATCGAACAACCACAGTCTCGTAGCTCAGTTGGTTAGAGCACTACACTGATAATGTAGGGGTCCCCAGTTCAAATCTGGGCGGGACTACAAAAGCCCCTCCCAACCTCCCCCGAAGGGGAGGAGAGAAGGAGCAGAAAAAAGAGATTTCCCGGATCATTCCCCCTTTGGGGGAACAGGAAGGGGGCTTACGGGGGATTAGCTCAGTTGGCTAGAGCATCTGCCTTGCACGCAGAGGGTCAAGGGTTCGACTCCCTTATTCTCCACCAAAAAAGAGGTTTTCAATCGAAAGCCGGAGAATAAGAAAAATAATAGCATAATAAGTTCTTAAAATACTGGAATAACAAGGATATGCGGTGGCGCATATAAAAGTGGTTCGAGTCCATAAAATATCCACGTTTAACTCACACAATCTGGAATCAGAGAGGAAGGCCGGTTCGGTCCCCTGGAAGAGGAAGGAAGAGTTATAAAGTTCTTTGACATATTGGGAAAAAATAAATAGAAGTAAGTAAAGATTAACCTGTAAGTATAATAAATAGAAGAAAGTTAGTAAGGGCGTACGGAGGATGCCTTGGCTCTCAGAGACGAAGAAGGACGTGATAAGCTGCGAAAAGTTGCGGGGAGGTGCAAATAACCCTTGATCCGCAAATATCCGAATGGGACAACCCACCTTAGCAATAAGGTATCCGATTATGTCGGAGGTCAACCCGCTGAACTGAAACATCTAAGTAAGCGGAGGAAAAGAAAACAAAAGTGATTCCCCTAGTAGTGGCGAGCGAAAAGGGAACAGCCTAAACCAACACTGTTTCGGCAATGTTGGGGTTGTAGGACTGCGATGTATGAGTTAATTTCAAGTGGAATGATTTGGAAAGTTCAACCAAAGACGGTGATAGTCCGGTACACGTAAAGAATTAACGAGTTAGCAGTATCCTGAGTAGGGCGGGACACGAGGAATCCTGTCTGAATCTGCCGGGACCATCCGGTAAGGCTAAATACTCCTGAGAGACCGATAGTGAACTAGTACCGTGAGGGAAAGGTGAAAAGAACCGCGAACAGCGGAGTGAAATAGTACCTGAAACCGTGCGCCTACAAGCTGTAGGAGCCACCTTGTGTGGTGACTGCGTGCCTTTTGCATAATGAGCCTACGAGTTAGTCGTCACTGGCAAGATTAAGAATTTAAGATTCGGAGTCGAAGCGAAAGCGAGTCTGAATAGGGCGTAAAGTCAGTGGCGCTAGACGCGAAACCTTGTGATCTACCCATGGTCAGGTTGAAGTCCCGGTAACACGGGATGGAGGACCGAACCAGTTAACGTTGAAAAGTTCTTGGATGAACTGTGGGTAGGGGTGAAAGGCCAATCAAACTGGGAAATAGCTCGTACTCCCCGAAATGCATTTAGGTGCAGCCTCGGTTACGAGTCTTGCAGAGGTAGAGCTACTGATTGGATGCGAGGGCTTCACCGCCTATCAAATCCAGACAAACTCCGAATGCTGCAAGATGCTTACCGGGAGTGAGGGCGCGGGTGCTAAGGTCCACGTCCAAAAGGGAAAGAACCCAGATCATCAGCTAAGGTCCCCAAGTATATACTAAGTTGAACTAACGAGGTCTGATTGCATTGACAGCTAGGATGTTGGCTTGGAAGCAGCCATTCATTTAAAGAGTGCGTAACAGCTCACTAGTCGAGCGATCGGGCATGGATAATAATCGGGCATTAAGTATATCACCGAAGCTATGAATTGCACATTAAGTTGTGCACTGGTAGGGGAGCATTCCAAACTGCGTAGAAGCTGTTTCGTAAGGAGCGGTGGAGTGTTTGGAAAAGCAAATGTAGGCATAAGTAACGATAAAGGGGGTGAGAAACCTCCTCGCCGATAGACTAAGGTTTCCTGATCAACGTTAATCGGATCAGGGTTAGTCGGGACCTAAGGAAAAGCCGAAGGGCGTATTCGATGGACAATCAGTTAATATTCTGATACTTTTTAATACTGCGATGGGGTGACGGAGTGATGAAAGATCCGCGTACTGACGGAATAGTACGTTAAAGGGCGTAAGTGTTGATACCGGTAGGCAAATCCGCTGGTAGAGCTGAAACCTGACAGTACCGGGAGCCTTCGGGCAACCGGATAGTGATCGTAAGAGCTTCCAAGAAAAACCTCTAAGCTTCAGGTATTAAAGACCCGTACCACAAACCGACACAGGTAGTCAAGGAGAGAATCCTAAGGCGCTCGAGTGATCCATGGCTAAGGAACTAGGCAAAATAGCCCCGTAACTTCGGGAGAAGGGGCGCTGGTGCAAGCCAGCCGCAGTGAAAAGGCCCAGGCGACTGTTTATCACAAACACATGGCTATGCTAAATCGAAAGATGATGTATATGGCCTGACACCTGCCCGGTGCCGGAAGGTTAAGAGGGGATGTCATCGCAAGAGAAGCATTGAATTGAAGCCCCGGTAAACGGCGGCCGTAACTATAACGGTCCTAAGGTAGCGAAATTCCTTGTCGGGTAAGTTCC
>NZ_JBAZDW010000057.1:0-7847 GCF_041654235.1 Dehalococcoides sp.
CTCTTATATTTATGCTAGTGTATCCGTGTGATTGCGCCTGATGAAAATATAACTCTACATAAAGTGGTGCTACTTGCATGAGAGGGTCTACGGGCAAAAACTGGGCACTTGGAATTTAGGGGAAGATGCCCGGCCGGAACGGACTAGAAAATGGCTGAAATGGCATACTGGCGGGTGGGGATAATGGCCTAAAATGGAGTTTGGCTGGAAAAAGAAAGGCCGGATTTCTCCGGCCCTTTAGGCTAAAAACAAAAACTGATTAATGCTTGTGGGAATCAAACTCTTTCTGAAGTTTTTCTACCTGTTTCTTCATCTGCATGTCCATGTAAGTATGAGCTACCGCCCAAAGTACAACCACAATAAGAAGGATTTCATACCATTCCATATTAACGCCTCCTAAAATACATTATTGATGATTATAGTCAGGATAAACTTGCCAGTCAATAGGTACAGTTAGTTAATAACATGTCCTTAAGGGTTTTAAGATTTACTATATCCTCACGGTTGTAGGCCAGCAGTGTTTCAAGTGCCCCGATATCAGATTTGTTTATGTAACTCCACCATAGCTGGACAGCTACGTATCCGTTAACCTCGGTCAACTGGCGGGGAATACCCAACTGGCATTCCACTTTCTTTAATCCGCCCTTCAGGTTTTTAGCCCAGCAGTCAAACATCAGGTCACGATGGTTAAAATGACGGCTCAGGTCTATCCCAAGTTTTCGGTGAATAAACGGCAGGTCAAATCCCTTGCCATTATAGGTATAAATTGTATCTGCACCTGCCAGAGATGACATTACGTTTTCGGCAGTGCATTCTCTGCCTACCAGTTGAATCAGTCCCGGTATAGAACTGCCGTTTACCAGATGGATACCTATGACTGTCAGCTCAGACTGATAAGGTGAAAGGCCTGTTGTTTCAATATCTAAATATGCTTCCATGCAGGTTTAATGTTGTCCTTTTCTCAAACACGGGGAACAGTTTGTCAGATAGTATTGTAATAATAGCTCTTTCGGCGTTTGAATATTGCCAGTATGACCAAGACAATTATCAGTAATCCCAATCCGATGGCAATATAAAGAAAAGTATAATCAGCCTTGAAATTGGCGGTTATGTTCATAGGTTTATTAAGTGTAATGATTGCACCTGCGTCTGTGCCGCTATAATCTCCGCTCCAGCTTTCAAATACTTGGCGGATTAAAAACCCCTCCGGTGAGGGTGCGCTTAATTTCACGGTGCTGCCTGCGGCATACCAGCCGGCGCCGTCAGGTGTGCCATACGGAGAGGACAGGTTAAGCTGATATTCGGTGTTGTAGTTCGCCTTTATCGTTTTGGGTTTGTCCATTACAAGGCGGGTGCTGGCCAAACTCCCGCTGATATCACCGCTCCAGCCGGTAAATGTGTAGCGTATTCCGCCATCTTCAATATTTGGGGCAGAAAGTGAAGCAAAGGTGTTTTGGTCATACCATCCGGCACCGGTAACCGTACCGGCAGGGGAGTCTATGGTTAAAAGATACTGGCGGGAATAAACTGCCTGCAGATTTGCACCGCTTATGAACGAACGGCTGGCTGAGGTATTTCCATCTGCCCAGTTTTTAAAGAGGTAACGGATTCCCTGAAGTATTTCTACATTTAGAGCGGTAACTTCGTGGGTTGTGCCGGGAGTGAAGTTGAACTGTGTATAGCTAAGTGAATAGGTTTTGCCATCCACTATCAGATAGTTATAGTTGCCGGTTATAGGCACCGAAGTGCTAAGGAGGAGTTTGCCGATAAGGCTGAGCTCTCCGCCTATTCCATCCGAAAGGAGAGGGTGCTGAAGGGATGATGCTAATTGGGATTCATATGTAGTGAGGGGCTGTGCGTAGTAAAAAAGCTCTTCCAAGGTTATTATATTGTCACCGTTTATATCTGCGTTGGGTACATAGCTGAGTCCGTCATTTATATATCCGGAAAAAAGCCCGCTGTCTCCGTCTGCCCAGGAAACTTCAGTAGCCAGTGATGAATAGAGAACTATCCGCCCTGTCTGGCTTAAATCAGTGGCAAAGCTGGCGGAATAGCAGGATTCCAGTATGATAGCCTGATAGTGAGACTCCATAGGTGAAAGCCAGTTTGAAAGCTCCTGGCTTGAAATCCAGTCTGAGGCATAATAAGCATCATACGGGGCTATGTATGAATGGCTGTCGCCATGTCCGGCAAAGAAAAAGATAACAGTATCATTGTCATCTTCTTTATCTTTCATCCAGTCCAAAGCTGACTTTATGGAATATTTGTCCGCTTTGCTGTCGGTCAGCAACATTACATGGTCATCCCCCCAAGCTTGTTTGAGGGAATTTGCAAATTTCTGGGCACCGTTAGCCAGACCTATTACATCTGTAATTTTCTGGTAATCTGAAATACCCACCACTACTGCCCAGTATTCATGTGAGGAAACAGCCAAAACCGGCGTTTGGGGCAGAAGACCTGCGGCCAGCCCCAGAGCCAGAATGAAGGAAATGACAACCCGTTTCAGGTAGTGCATTCAGTGCTATCCTCCCGCACAGTTCTTGTTTTCCGGGTTTTAGGGCTGCAGTAACATAACCTGGGTGGTAACAGGCAAATTGCCTCTGGTTATATTCAGCTTTGATTGGGGTTCAAGACTGCTTATACCTATTTCCTTGAGAAACTGGCCTATAGGCAAAAGGGAACTGGTTGATAAATCACTTTGGAAGTGCATGGGAATAACAACAGATGGTTCCAGCTTGCGCATTATCTCGGCGGCTTTGCCCGGGCTGATGGTATTGCCCCCGCCAACCGGCAGAAGAAGTATATCCACCCGTCCCAGCTCTTCAATCTGGCTGTCAGTCAGACCCTGTCCAATGTCCCCCAGATGGCATATGGACAGGTCATCTATCTCCATCTGGTAAATGGTGTTTTTACCCCGCTCGCTGCCCTTGGAGTCATCATGAAAGGTGGAAAGACCCAGAATGATAACATCTCCGATTTCATATTCACCGGGGCCGCTTACAATGTGGGGATTGCCATCAATAGCCGAAGTAAACGAATGATTGGGATGAGCATGGCTGACGGTAATTACCTCAGCACTCTGTTTGCCCATCGCATACCCCAAATTCGGGGGGAACGGGTCAGTAATTATAGTAGTATTTTTGCCTTTAAGGCGAAAGCACGAGTGACCTAACCATTTAATTTCCATATGGGTGAATTATATCAGACCCCCTTCAGAGGGTCAATTGAAGCTGGTCACTTTATTATTTATTTGGTATCTGTCCGGCGGATTACCCTTGACAGTAGTTGGCAGTCATGCTAAATTATACCTGTATTAGCAAACGGGCTAATAGAGTGCTAACGAGGTAGCAAGAGTGCTAACATCACGGGCAGAGATAATACTGCGTTCTATAGTAAGGCAGTATATAACCAAAGCAGTACCGGTTTCGTCATCTTCCATACTGGAAGATTGCGGTTTGGACATTTGTTCAGCCACCATACGGAACGAAGTGGTACGGCTGGAGATTGAGGGTTATATCCTTCGTCCCCATCACTCTGCCGGCAGCATTCCGGCTGATAAGGGATACCGCTATTACGTAGAATCCCTTAAAGATGTGGAATTGCCTACCAATGACAAGTTTCTTATCCGCCATCTTTTTCATCAGGTAGAAAAAGAGATGGAGGAATGGCTTAATCTGACAGTAGCTGTGCTTTCCCAGCGTGTACAGAGTATGGCAGTTGTTACCATGCCCCGCCAGACCCAGGGCAAAGTGCATCATATAGAGCTGGTCAGCCTGCAGGATAATCTGGTGCTGGTAGTCCTGATACTTCGGGGAGCCAAGGTAAAACAGCAGCTTGTAAACTTTGAGAATGTTGTTTCCCAGCCTGAGCTTACGCTTATATCAAACCGCTTAAATGACGCATATGATGGTCTGACCCGTTTCCAGATAGATCAGAAACCGCTTGGTCTGAACCATGATGAATTGAAGGTTAAGGACAGTCTGGTCAAGATGATGCGGGGTGAAGATGAGCAGGAAAGCCGTGAGCCCTTTTTTGACGGGCTGCATTATATGCTGGAACAGCCCGAATTTCACCAGAACCAGAGAGCTCAGGAGATAATGCAGCTGCTGGAGCAGAAGAAACTTTCCAAGATGATTGTACCGCCCATGCCTTTTAACCGGGGTGTACAGGTATACATAGGGCAGGAAAATGCCTCTGCCGAAATACGTGATTACAGTCTGATAGTCAGCCAGTACGGCATACCTGATGAAGCTGTGGGCACTATCGGGGTTATAGGACCTACCCGCATGGCCTACGAAAGGGCATTGTCGGCGGTCAGTTATTTGTCTCTGGTTATGAGTACTCTGGTAGCCGAACTTTACGGCAAAGCGCCTGTTGACAAAGATGAATAGCACCATCTTTATTCCGTAACGCATTTTCATTTCAATTGAGGAAGGTATTATGACAGATAGAAAAATGCAAGATAAAGAAGAAAATGAACACCCTGAAAATACCCAGGCTAAAACTGATGGGCAACTGGAAAATCTGAATGCCCAACTGGCAGAGGAAAAGAAGCGTTCAGAGGAATATCTGGATAGCTTAAAACGGGCCAGAGCCGAATTTGTAAACTACAAAAGGTACATAGAACAGGAAAGAAATATACAGGGTGATATGGCCAGAGGCAATGCCTTTATGCTGGTTCTGCCGGTATTGGATGATTTGGAACGGGCTTTGACATCTGTTCCCGCTAATATTGCCGGGCAACCATTTATAGAGGGCTTGGACCTGATCGTCCGCAAGTTTCAGGCCATACTGGATAATCAGGGGGTTAAGGCTATTCCGGCCGCCGGAGAGCAGTTTAATTCCCGCCTGCATGAAGCAGTTGCCTGTGAAGACGGGCCGGAAGGCATAATTCTTCACGAAGCCCGTCGGGGTTATACGGTAGGGGATAGGGTACTTAGGACCTCGCTGGTGGTGGTGGGCAATGGAAGCCAGCCCTGCCAGCAAAATTCAGATATGAAATAAATTTCTTTTAACAAACAAGGAGGTACGAAAATTTAATGGGTAAAGTAGTTGGCATAGATCTTGGTACTACAAACAGTGAAGTTGCCGTCATGCAGGGCGGCGAGCCGGTAGTTATCCCCTCTGCCGAAGGCAGTACGCTTATCCCTTCGGTAGTGGCGATAAATAAAAACGGCGAACGCATCGTTGGTCGTCAGGCTAAAAATCAGGCAATTTTGAATCCTGAAAATACAGTTTATTCCATCAAGCGTTTTATGGGACGCAAATGGGGCGAACCGGCCGGACGTGAATTGCCGGTTGAGGCAGATGCCAAGCGCAAACCTTACAAGGTGATTCAGGGGAATAACAATGAAGTCCGGGTAGTCATGGGCGACAAGGATTTCAGCCCCCCCGAAGTTTCCGCCATGATTTTGCAGAAGCTGAAGTCAGATGCCGAGGCTTATCTGGGTGAAAAAGTAACCGAAGCGGTTATTACCGTACCGGCTTACTTCAACGATGCCCAGCGTCAGGCTACCAAAGATGCCGGGGCTATTGCCGGGCTGAAAGTTCTGCGGATTATCAACGAACCCACCGCTGCCGCATTGGCCTATGGTCTGGATAAGAAAAAAGATGAAACTATAGCCGTTTATGATTTGGGCGGCGGTACTTTTGATATTTCCATACTGGAACTGGGCGAAGGCACTTTTCAGGTAAAATCCACTGCCGGTGATACTCATCTGGGAGGCGATGACTTTGACCAGAAGATTATTGACTGGCTGATAGCTGAATACAAGAAAGATCAGGGCATTGACCTTTCCAAGGACAAGACCGCTCTGCAACGTCTGAAAGAAGCGGCTGAAAAGGCCAAGATAGAGCTTTCCACTGTTCAGCAGACAGAGATAAATCTGCCCTTTATTACAGCGGATGCTTCCGGCCCTAAGCATCTTAATATTATCCTTACCCGCTCAAAGCTGGAGCAGATGGTGATGGATCTTGTTGAAAAGAGCCTTGAACCCTGCCGCCAGGCTTTAAAAGATTCGGGCAAGACTTCCGCCGAAATCAACGAAGTTATTCTAGTGGGCGGACAGACCCGCATGCCGCTGGTACAGCAAAAGGTCAAAGATTTCTTCGGCAAGGAACCCAACAAGGGTGTGAATCCTGACGAAGTGGTTGCCATAGGTGCTGCCATTCAGGCCGGCGTGCTCAAGGGTGAAGTTAGTGATGTACTCCTGCTGGATGTCATCCCCCTGACTCTGGGCATTGAGACATTGGGTGGTGTATCCACTGCACTCATTACCCGCAATACCACCATACCCACTTCCAAGAGCCAGGTATTTTCGACTGCGGCTGACAACCAACCCAGCGTGGAAATCCATGTCCTTCAGGGTGAACGCCCCATGGCGGCGGATAACCGCACTCTGGGCCGCTTTATGCTGGACGGCATTTTGCCTGCCCCGCGAGGCGTCCCCCAGATAGAAGTTACGTTTGATATTGACGCTAACGGTATGCTTTCCGTCAAAGCCAAGGATAAGGGTACCGGGCGTGAGCAGAAGATAACCATCACCGCGTCTTCCGGTCTTTCCAAGGAAGAAGTGGAAAAGATGACCCGTGAGGCAGAAGCCCATGCTGCCGAAGATACCAAACGTAAAGAAGAAATAGAAGCCCGCAACGTGGCGGACAATCTGGCTTACAATGCTGAAAAGACCCTGCGTGACAACAAGGACAAGATACCGGCTGAACTGAATACCGAACTGGAAAGCAAGATAGCCGCAGTCCGCACTGCTCTGCAGGGCAATGATGTGGAAGCTATCAAGAAAACCACTCAGGAGCTTTCAACTGCTCTTCAGAGTGTAGGCAGTGCCGTTTACGGCAAACAACAGGAGGGTGCTCCCGCTCAGGAAGAACCTTCAGCAGAAGGCAAAAAGGCTGACGATGAAGGTACGGTAGAGGGAGAATTCCGCGAAGTCTAAATAAAGGCCGGGAATTTGGTTCTGCGGCCTCTGGGAGGGGGTGTGATGCCCCCTCCCGCCTTTATTTGGCAGGTCTGTAGCAAATATAGATGTATTCTGTTTGAACCGGCTTATTTTTATAAAATGAATTTTTAGGTTATAATGATTAATTATGGTTAATAAAAGAGATTATTACGAAGTATTGGGTCTTGAACGCAGTGCTTCTGACGAAGATATAAAAAAGGCCTTCCGCAAGATGGCTATGAAGCATCACCCTGACCGTAATCACGAAGAGGGTGCGGCAGACAAGTTCAAAGAAGTCAACGAAGCCTACGAGGTTCTTTCCAACCCTGAAAAACGGGCGGCCTATGACCGTTTCGGTTTCAGCGCCGGGGCGGATTCCTTCGGACAGGGCGGTTTTGAAAACTTTGATTTTGGCGGTTTGGGCAGTATCTTTGAAACCTTCTTTGGCGGTGCTACCCAGGGTGCCAAACGCGGTCCTCGTCGCGGGCCTGACATGTCTTACGATATAAAGATAAGCCTTGAAGAAGCCGCAACCGGTGTTGAAAAAGATATTACCACTGAAAGACTTGAATATTGCACCGAGTGCAGCGGCACAGGTGCCAAAGCCGGCACTTCGCCGGTAAAATGTACCAGCTGTAACGGTACCGGACAGGTCTATCAGGTGCAAAAAAGCGTTTTCGGGCGTTTTACCAGTGTAACTCCCTGTCCCAAATGCCGTGGTGAGGGGACTATTATTGGCGAACCCTGCACCAAGTGCCGGGGTACGGGTAAAGAATACGTCAAGCGGACTGTTCAGGTAAAAATACCTGCCGGTGTGGCAGACGGAAACCAAATACGCCTTAACGGCTACGGCGGAGTAGGTGACAAGGGCGCTTCTGCTGGAGATGTGTATAT
>NZ_JBAZDW010000058.1:0-7708 GCF_041654235.1 Dehalococcoides sp.
AAGCATTTTACACTAAAGCTAGTGCCAAGGGTCATAACAGCCTAATACGCCAAATGACCATGACAGTGCGTAATAAATAGGCACAAACTATTGACAAATGACATATAGCAGGCTTATCATAGTGACAATAAGCGAAAAAACAGGATGCAAATGGAGCAAAAGGCTATATTTATTGACAGGGACGGCACAATTGTGGAAGACGTGCCATATTGCAATTCTCCCAGACGCGTTCGCTTACTGGACGGGGTTGGCAAAGCTATTAAGAGATTAAATGACCAAAGATACCTGGTCATTTTGATTACTAACCAATCCGGGGTAGCCAGAGGTTATTTTTCTGAAGAGACTTTAGGCAAAATCCATAACAAACTCAAAGAAGAACTGGACTGTTTCGGTGCCCGTCTGGATGATATTTTTTATTGTCCCCATCACCCCGGTCAGGGGTGCACCTGCCGTAAACCGGCGACTGGGCTTATTGATATGGTGGTTGAGAAATACGGTATTGATATCGGCCGTTCATATTTTATAGGTGACCGTTTTATAGATATTCAGGCGGCTAACCGGGCAGGTTGTCAGGCAGTGCTGGTGCCTTATGCTCCCCCCGAAACAGACTATTTTAAACAGGAAGTTGCTCCTGACAGCCGTCCGTCTTTTCTGGCGGCTGATTTTACCACTGCTGTAGATTGGGTACTGGCAGATGCGGCAGGCAAGGCGTCTGTTTCAGTGGTTATCCCCACTCTGAATGAAGAAAAGAATATCGGCTGTGTTTTACCCCGTCTTAGGTGTGTTCCGGGTATTACCGAGGTTATTCTGGTGGATGGTAAATCTACCGACAGGACTGTTGAAAAGGCCCTTCAGCTGTGGCCGGAAATAAAGGTGATAAACCAGCCCGGCCGGGGCAAAGGCAATGCCATGCGGGCGGGTTTCGAAGCCGCTACCGGAGATATCGTGGTGACCTTGGACGCAGACGGGTCACTGGCCCCTGAAGAACTTCCCCGTTACATAGGGCCTTTGTTTGAGGGTTACCAGATGGTTAAGGGTTCACGTTTCTGCCGGGGTGGCGGTACTTCAGATATGCCTCTTTTTCGCCGTTTCGGCAATTTTATCTTTACCAAAATGGCCAATCTGGTATGCGGTTGCCATTATACAGATCTGGTATACGGTTACCATGCTTTTCGCCGCCAGATACTGGATAGTCTCTGCCTGAGGAGTGACGGGTTTGAGATAGATACCGAAATGTATATACGTGCAGCCCGTATAGGGCTGAAAGTAAAGGAAGTTCCCAGCTACGAAGCAAGAAGGCTGGCGGGAACAGGCAAACTTAGAAGTTTCCATGACGGTGCCCGTATTTTACGGACTATACTGCGGGAGAATTTCCATGGCTGACCCGTTTATTTCGGTAGTGGTTTCAGCCTATAGCATGGAGCGTTATTCCGATTTGTTGTCCCTCATAGATAGCCTCAAATCCCAGTCATATACCAATTTTGAAGTAATACTGGTTATTGAAAAATCCGGCCAGCTTTTTTCCTGTCTGAACCGTTGCTTGGCACAACACCCTCACAACCGCAATTTCAAACTGTTCTTTAATGAAGGCATACCCGGACTGGCCAGTGCCCGCAATCTGGGGGTGGCCAAATCACAGGGCGAAATCATAGCCTTTATAGATGATGATGCGGCCGCTTCGCCGGAGTGGCTTGCCTGCATAGCCCAGTGTTTTGCAGGGGATAAAAAAATCATAGGTCTTACCGGTCCGGCCTTGCCTTGGTGGGAACATCCCGGCCTTAGCTGGTTCCCGTCTGAGTTTAACTGGGTTATAAGCTCTATGCCTTGCCTTCCACGCAGCCGTGGTTATATCAGAAATGCTTGGGGAACCAACATGGCTTTCCGTCGTGAAGCTTTTGAGGGCGGACAGGGTTTCAACCCTGAATTGGGTGCCAAGGGCGGCGGCTGTCACGGTAAATCAGAACTGGTGGGGGAGGATACCGAATTTTGCCTGCGCATTTGCAGACTTAGCAGTTTACATATTTTATATGCACCTGAAGTAAAAGTGATGCACCGGGTGTATAAATACCGTCTGAAGCCGGGTTTTATTGCTAAAAGAGCCTATTGGGAGGGGTATACCAAGGCGGTTTTTAAATACAGGCTGAGCAAGGAGACCAATCTTAAGGGGGTTTTGTCTGAAGAGCGGGGACTGCTTAAGCGGATTATTCTCCATCTTCTTCCCCTTAGCCTGTTAAATCTGCCCCTTAAACCCCGCCAATCCGCTTTAACTATTCTGACTACTTTAAATATCTTGTGTTCTGCCGGCTGGGGGTATTTGCGGGGAGCTGCCTCGGCCAGATTTATAGCAGACAAGGAGGCGGTAAATGCCTGAGGTTTTGATTACCGGCGGCTGCGGTTTTATCGGCAGCCATCTGGCAGATGCCCTGCTGGGGCAGGGTTTTAAGGTGAGGGTTCTGGATAACCTGTCAAACGGTTCACTTGAAAACCTTAAAGTCTGTGACCACGGGGATGAACTGACAGTAATAAATGGAAATCTTACCAACACAAATCTGCTGGATTCAGCCGTAAAGGGCTGTGAAGCAGTATTTCATCTGGCTGCCCATGCCAATGTTCAAAACAGTGCCAGAGATACCAGTATAGACCTTGAGAATAATACTCTGGCTACCCATAACCTGCTGGAATCCATGCGTAAAAACGGGGTGGGCAGGCTGATGTTTGCTTCCAGTGCGGCTGTTTATGGAGAAAGCGGATTGACAGTGCTGGATGAGGATTACGGTCCGCTTCTGCCCATTTCCCTGTATGGTGCCAGCAAACTGGCGGGAGAAGGGCTGGTAAGTGCTTACAGCCATCTGTACGGGCTGAAAGCCACCATGTTTCGCTTTGCCAATGTTGTAGGCAGCCGGCGGCGTAACGGGGTGATATATGACTTTGTAAACCGCTTAAAGAAAGACCCGGCTGCTCTTTCGGTACTGGGTGATGGAAGCCAGAGCAAACCCTATCTTCATGTCAGTGACTGTGTTGCCGGTATTTTACTGGGGTTTGAAAAATCAACCAAAACTCTGGGTTTGTATAATCTGGGCACACCTGATTCGGTATCAGTCAGGGACATTGCCTGCATGGTAGCCTCGGAAATGGGGCTTAAAAATGTCTGCTACAGCTACGAGGGTGGTGAGCGTGGCTGGCGGGGAGATGCCCCTCAGGTGCGTTTTGATATCAGCCGCATTTGCAGTTTGGGTTTTAAGCCCCGCTTCAGTTCACTTCAAGCTGTCAAACTGGCAATTAAAGAAACTCTGAAGGAGATTTAACTATGCAGGCGGTAATACTTTGCGGTGGTTTGGCTACCAGACTCAGACCCATTACCGAAAATATCCCCAAATGCCTGTTACCCATGGCCGGGCGTCCCTTTCTGCACCACCAGTTTCGCCTGTTGAAATCACAAGGCTTTGACAGGGCGGTGCTTTGCATAGGTCATCTGGGTGAAATGGTAAAAGATAGCTTTATGCAGGGAGATGAATACGGGCTAAAGCTGGTATACAGTCAGGAAACGGAAAAATTGCTGGGTACGGCCGGAGCTTTGAAAAAGGCTGAAGAGTATCTGGAAGATGAGTTTTTTGTAATAAACGGGGATACCTATCTGGAAATGGACTACCTGCATGCCTGGCAAACCTATACCCAAAGTGGCCGGGATGCCCTTATGGCAGTTTATGATAACAGGAACGGGCGTATAAATGCCCGCAATGATGTGGCACTTGATGAAAACATGCTGGTTAGATGTTATGAAAAAGACAGCCATTTGCCGGAGTTAAAGTTTGTAAATGCCGGAGCGCTTATCTTGAAAAAAAGCCTGTTTGCTACTCTGGAGGAGGGTAAGCCGTATTCGCTGGAGAGGGCTATACTCCCGGTGCTGGCAAACACCCGCCGGATGTTGGCTTACCCGGTGAAGCAGTGTTTTTATGACGTGGGTACGGTGGAGGGCATATATACCTTCTGCAATTATCTGGAGAACCAGACGGCATGATTATCAGCCGTACACCCTTCCGGATAAGCTTTGCGGGCGGAGGTACTGACCTTAGGGCTTTTTATTCCCTGAAAGCCGGTGAGGTGGTAAGCACTGCTATTAACAAATATATGTACATAACTGTCAACAAACGCTTTGACAGTACTATCCGTATCAGTTACTCCTCTACCGAGATAGTGAATACGGTAGAGGAAATATGCCATCCCATTGTAAGGGAGGCTTTGAAACTTACCGGTATAAGCGGTGGGATAGAGATTGTTTCTATAGCTGATATACCTGCCGGCACCGGTCTGGGTTCATCCAGTACCTTTACAGTCGGGCTGTTAAATGCCCTGTATGCCTATCAGGGCAAACTTTTGTCAGCTGAGGAACTGGCCAAACAGGCCTGCCGGATAGAGATAGACTGCTTGAAAGAGCCTATCGGCAAGCAGGATCAGTATATTGCCGCTTATGGGGGTATGTGCCATTTTCGGTTTGAACCAGACGAATATGTGGGGGTTTCTCCTTTGCCGCTGAAGACCGAACTTAAGGCAAACCTCAGTGAAAGTCTGCTCCTTTTTTATACCGGTTCTTCCCGTCAGGCCGGTACTATTCTGGCTGAGCAACAGGCAACCACCACCCGTCCGGATAGTTTCAAAAATTTAACTTACCTGACTGAACTGGCAGTTTCCTGCCGTGAGTGCCTGCTTGACCATGCTGTGCCGAAAGATATCGGGGCTATTTTACATAAAGGCTGGCTTGCCAAGAAGAACCTCAGCCGGGGTATTTCAAACCCTTATATAGACAAATGTTACCAGTCTGCCCTGAATGCCGGAGCTTATGGAGGCAAGATTTTAGGGGCAGGGGGAGGCGGTTTTTTGCTGGTGTGCGCACCGCCAGACAGGCATACTGCCATACGCAAGGCACTTTCCGATTTGCCGCAGGTGGACTTTGAGTTTGAACCTGAGGGCAGCAAAATAATTTATGTTTTATAAAGATTAAGACATTAAACGGAGGTAAATTATGATTATCAGCAAGCCAAGTAACCCCGGCAGTAAGGAAAACACGCCCAAAACAACAGATTCCAAGCCTGAAAAAGATATGGATTGCCTGCTTCGCGGTTATCTGGGGGGGTTGAGCCACTGTTTGGAGGAGCTGACCGCTCAGGATATATGCGGGGTAGCCGAGCTGATTTATCAGGCTTATACCCGCCGCCGCCAGATATTCATTGTGGGTAACGGGGGAAGTGCTTCTACTGCTTCGCATATGGCCCGTGACCTGCGTATAGGCACATCTCTTCGGGGCAAACCCCGCCTGCGTACCTGCAGTTTGGCTGACAATGTGGCTTTCATCACTTCTCTGGCAAATGATGTCAATTACGAATCTATTTTCACCGAGCAGCTTATCGGTCAGATAGAGCCCGGAGATGTTTTGATAGCTATAAGCTGTTCGGGCAATTCGGCTAATGTGGTGCGGGCGGCGGAGTACGCCAATGAATGCGGTGCTTCTACGGTGGGGTTAACCGGTTTCGGTGGGGGGCGGCTTTTAGAGATTTGTGATATTTGTGTAGTCCTTTCCAGCTGTGATTACGGGCAGGTGGAGGATGTGCATCTGAGTCTTGGGCATATATTTTCCTGCATGGTAAAAGCCCGTATAGAAAAAGAAACTGTCTAGATTAGGTATAGTTCCTTGGAAAAGATAATGAGCCTTTCGGTAGTAATCTGTACCCGAAACAGTGCCTCCACTATAAAGGCGTGTTTGGATTCGCTTATGCCTGCTTACCGGAGCAGCCTTATCCGCGAAATTATCATAGTGGACGCATGTAGTACAGATGCTACCTGCCGCATAGCCGGGAATTATCCTGTAAGGATATATTATGAACCCGGCAAAGGGGTTTACTTCGGTTATCAGTATGGTTGGGGAATATGTTCGGGGGAATATGTCCTTTTTCTGGATAGTGATGCCTATCTGGAAAAAATCAGCCTGGTGGGTGTTCTGAATATGTTTTCAGACCCGCAAGTGGGTTTGGTGGGTGTATATTCGTTCAGTCCGGACGGGAGCCGTTTGGGCAGGTGTGCCGGACAGTGGTGGGACTATCACCGTAACCGTCTTTTACCAAAAGCTCGCTCTTCACTCTTCGGGCGTTGGTATCACCGGGTGGTGGGTTTCGGTGCAGAGTATACCAGCGGGCCGTGTTTTATGGCCAGCCGCCAGTGTCTGGAAGCAACCGGCGGGTTTGCACCTGAACTGTATTTGTATTATCTGTATCCGAAGCTGGCGTATCCCGGAGATATTATTCTATCCGGACGGGCTATCCAGGCAGGTTATAAAGCGGTCTGGGCAAATGACGGGCGGGTGGGGCATTCCCCTCCGGGGGATTTACCTGCTTTGTGGCGTCAGCGCGCCAACTGGGGACGGGGTGATGCCGCTTATCTGGACATATGCCGGACAGGTTTTTCCAAAAGGGTGACGTGTGTATTATCGCGTTTAGCTTCCCCAGTGATGGCTCTGTATCTGGCAGTGAAATATCGCAACCTGTTGCACTTATGGTACTTGCCGCTGGCCCAGCTGGCATGGCTGGGTGGATATTTTAATTTCAGGCTGAAGCGTTGAAAAACGAGTCTGCTTTGCTTGCGTCTTCAAAGCTGTTTTGTATTTTGGCACTGGTTCTGTGGGGTTTAAGCCTTTCGGGAGATGGTTTTAACCCGGATATGGGAACTATGCTCAAACCGCCAATGCTTCTTTTTGTATCCGGTTTGGGTTTTTTGTGCCTTGGGTCAGTCTTTCTCTGGAAGATGCGTGCCTCCCAAACCCGTTTACTGTGTTTATATACTTTTATAATGCTGGCCATGCTCTGGCTGAGTCCGGTTATCATGCAGTCCAGCCCGGTTTCCGCCCAGTGGGCATATGGTATTTATTACCCCAATACCCAGTTTATAAGCCAGACCGGCGGTATTGACCCAGCTGGGTATACATTTCACAACTGGCCGGGGTTTTTCATACTGGATTACAGTCTGTCGGCTGTGGCAGGTACTTCCTGTCTGGATTTTATGGCCTTTTACGGGCCGTTTCTTATGCAAGTCTTGATACTTGTGCCTCTATATTGTTTGTTTAAGAATATTATTCCCAACCCCAATCACCGTTTTGCAGCTATCTGGGTATTTTATCTGGCGAATTGGGTAGCCCAGCTTTATTTTGTGCCCCAAGGAGTGGGGGTTTTCTTTTTGATTTGCCTTTTAGCCATTATTACCAGCCCCGGTTTTTCAGCTTCTGAGGGTAACGCCGTTTCCCACCGGGTGGTTATTATTCTGGTGCTGGCGGCACTGACCGTCAGCCACCTGTTGACCTCTATAGTGGCCTTGCTGTGTGTGGGGGCTTTAACTTTGAGCCGTCTGGTAAAGGGATTTAATTTGGGAATATTAGCCGGGATGCTGGTGGGTTGCTGGACTATTTACGGGGCGGCTACCCAGTTTGATTCCCAGCTGCCGGATTTTGTTAACCGTGCCTTTGAGCTTGAAAACCTTTTCCAGTTTTCTTCCTCCAGTGGAGGGGGAGATGCAGGGGCGGCTTTTCTGGAGATTTCGCGGGCGCGGTTTATTTTCTCCGGGCTGTTTGCCGGGCTGGCGGTTCTGGGTGTGCTTTTATCCCTCAAATACCGCAACCGTTTTGATTTTTCACTCCTTGCTCTGGAAGGAGTGGCTATAGTAATTT
>NZ_JBAZDW010000059.1:0-7564 GCF_041654235.1 Dehalococcoides sp.
GTTGAAGTAGTAAGGGTACAGATAATATCTGAAGCGGCAGTTTCTTCAAGGCTGGTTTGCCTTATATTCAGATCAGGGAAATACTCTATGAGTCTTAAACCCGCATCAGGAGATATGTCGTACACCCGTATCTCCCTAAGTTCAAAAAGCACCTTATGGGCCATTATCTGGGTAATGGCCTGACGCCCCGCCCCTATAATTCCCAGCGTAGTGGCATCCTGTCTGGCCAAATACCTTGAGGCTATGGCGGCTGCCGCCCCGGTGCGGTAAGCGGTAATATCTGTGCCGTCCATAATTGCCAACGGATAACCGGTATCCGGATCAGAGTAAATTATAAGCCCCATTACGGTAGGCATATGCAAAGCCCTGTTTCCGGGATGGACATTTACCCATTTTATTCCGGCCGCACCCGGCAAGGAGGCCGGCATAGCCCTGAAATCCCCTCCGGGAAGTGTCAGATACACTTTAGAGGGCATATCCGCCAACCCCACCGCCCAGTCCTTAAAAGCCTGCTCTACTGCCTGTATAACCACCGGCATGGAAATCAGTCCGGAAATATCTTTACGGGAGAGAATAAGCGTGGGCATAGTTTCACCTCATCAATACCTTACTGATAAGACTTTAGTGCCACTCAAATCCGCCTGTCAATAAAAATTTGACACACCTTGGATAAAACTGTCAGAATTACTGTATATGAAATTTTCAAACTACCATAACCAGCCGGATATCATACTTCTGATAATAATCACCTGCGTGGTTGTATTCTTCGGGGTTAATTTCGTTCCTCAGCTTGGGCCGTACCTTGCGCTTCAACCTGCAACCGCCATCAGCCACCCATGGACTATTGTAACCAGCCTGTTTGTCCACGCAGACCTCTGGCATCTTTTTGCCAATATGCTCACCCTGTATTTCTTCGGCAATGCCCTGCTCCAGATGATAAGCCAGCGCAGTTGGCTGATAATATTCTTCGGGGGCGGTCTGGCAGGCAGTTTGCTGTTTATACTACTAAACGCCGGTTCATACGGATATGTAATAGGTGCTTCAGGGGCGGTTTTTGCACTTGGCGGAGCTCTGGCAGTACTTCGCCCGAACTCCAAGGTTATGGTCTTCCCTCTGCCAATACCCATCCCTCTCTGGATTGCAGTCATTGGCAGCTTTATTATCCTGTCCTTCCTTCCGTCGGTTGCCTGGCAGGGACATCTGGGGGGATTACTCGTCGGGCTTGCCTGCGGCTACCTTATCCAGCAGGGTAAATTCAAGTTTTAAGTATTTTTTGACCTCTTTTTTGCCTTTTTAACACTTTACTATACCTCTCTATTGACAGCTGGCAACTCTGTGATACAATACCATTAGTATAAATTCATTACCCATTCTAACAATCCAAACTTTCCTTCCAACAGACAGGACTCTATGACTGATAAAAAATACAGGGTACTGGTAGTTGAAGACGAACCCTCCATATGCCAGGTATGCTTGCGCACTCTGGAAGGCATGGGGCTTGATGTCACCATAGCTATAAATGGACAGATAGGTCAATCACTTATCCAGAAAGATACTTTTGACCTCTGTCTGGTAGATATACGCACTCCCGTTATGAATGGTAAAAACCTGTACGCATACGTGCTGAACCATTATCCGAATATCGCCAAACGGATTATATTCACAACCGGTGACCTTTTGGATGAGACCACCCGGGGTTTTCTGGATGCCACCGGCCAACCCTTTTTACCCAAACCCTTCACCCCCAACGATCTTAAGACAATAATCACCGAAACTTTCCAAAAACTTGGGGAACAGAACTAAGGTTTTTTAAAACCTATCTTTTTTTTTACCTCCGGATGATATACTATTACTTATTATCTCCGGTATCTCAGGGAGGCAGTCATGTCCAAAATAAAAATACTGATAGCTGATGACGAAGAACACATCAGGCAGCTGGTTTGCAGCATACTGGACAAAGGCTATCAGATAGTTCAGGCTAGAAATGGCGAAGAAGCCGTGAAAGAATCACGCGAGCAGAATTTTGACCTGATACTCATGGATATCATGATGCCCAAACTGGACGGACTGGCGGCCTGTTGCATGCTCAAAGGTGACAAGCAAACCAGTTCCACTCCTATTATTATGCTGACCGGGGTGGGCTACGAATTGAACAAGAAACTCAGCCAACAGCTGGGTGCGGACGGCTATATTACCAAACCCTTTAATCCCCAGGAACTGCGCAACAAGGTGAGTGAGTTTATCAAGCATGACTGATGCCCTGCCCCTGTACCGTCTTGAAATACCCAGCCACAGCCAAACCGAATTTATAGATATTACCCCCCAGATTCGTTCTGTTATCCACCAAAGCGGTATTACCTCCGGCCTGTGCCTTATTTTTGTCCCTCACACTACTGCCGGACTGACTATAAACGAAAATGCCGACCCTGACGTTATCACCGATATCAAAGCCCAGCTTGAACGGATAGTCCCTTCCGTTACTCCCTTCCTTCACGCCGAAGGCAACTCGGCCGCCCATGTCAAAACCAGCCTGATGGGAAACAGCCTGAACCTGATTATAGAAGAAGGAATGATACTGTTGGGAACATGGCAGGGTATTTACCTTGCTGAATTTGATGGTCCCCGGAAACGTACAGTGAATATAAAAATCCTCAAGGAAAAGTAAGCTTTACGCAAATAAACATAGAGTGATATACTCTGCAATATGAATTTCCCCCGTATTGTTATAGCCGGAGTTTCTTCAAGCAGCGGCAAGACTACCATAAGCAGCGGCCTTACTGCCGCCCTTGCCCAACGCGGACACAAAGTAGCCGCCTATAAGTGCGGCCCTGATTATATAGACCCCGGGTACCTTACTCTGGCTTCAAATAATCCCTGCCATAACCTTGATTCGTGGATGCTAAGTAAAGACGCTATGACAGAGGTATTTTTTCACGGTCTGAAAAACCGGGATATAGCTCTGGTAGAAGGCGTTATGGGATTGTATGACGGATACGGCGGGGAACGCCCCGGAGGGTCTACAGCCGAAATAGCCCGGTTACTCTCAGCCCCTGTCATACTGCTAGTAAATATTTCACATATGGCTGAAAGTGCTGCCGCCATAGTTCTGGGTTATAAAAATCTGGATCCCCGTATAAATATTGCCGGCGTTATACTCAACCAGGCAGGGAGTACGCGCCATTATGAAATCTGCCGCAAAGCAATTGAAAAATATGCCTCAACCCCGGTGATAGGCTACCTGCTTCGCAATAAAGATTTGGTCATACCGGAACGCCATCTGGGATTGAAAACTACCTCTGAAGGCGGAGAACTGGAAACCTTTATCCAAAATCTGGCTACCCGTATTGAAAACACTATAGATATTGACCGTATTCTGGAAATTGCCCGCAATGCCCCACCCCTGCCTGAGAAACCCCTGCCTTGTCTGTTCCCAGAAACTCCAGCCTGCCCCGTTACCCGTATAGCCGTAGCCAAAGATGAAGCTTTCAGTTTTTATTATCAGGCTAATCTGGATATGTTGTCCGACTGGGGGGCAGAGCTTTGTTATTTCAGCCCGGTGCATGATACCTGCCTGCCTCCGGATATCGGCGGCATATATATAGGAGGCGGCTTTCCGGAAATAATGGCCGCTGAACTGAGTGCCAACCAGCCTATGAAAGACACACTGACCAAAGCGGCGGCGGATGGCATGCCCATTTATGCCGAATGCGGCGGGCTTATGTATTTATCCGAGGCTATAGAAGATTTTGATAGTACTAAATACTTAATGCTGGGACTGCTACCTGGCATATCCGTTATGCAGAAGAAGCTTCACCGTCTGGGATATACCAGAGCAGCGGTGCAAAATGACAATATCTTGTCTGCCAAAGGCACAGAACTCCGCGGCCACATTTTCCACTGGTCAAAGCTGCCCTCACCCCAGACCAAACCTGCCTATACCTTGCTGGAACCAGCCGAATTTGTCGGCCAAAATGAAGGCTTTATCATAGGGGGCAGTACTAACGTACTGGCCAGTTATCTTCACCTTCATTTCGGCACAAATCCCGACCTGGCAAAGAATTTTATTCGTATTTCCAAAGATTTTTGTACAATTTAACCCTTTTAACTCTGTTTTGAATAATTAAGTCGGTTCTGGTTTAATATAAACCAACAGGCGGGAGGGGAAAACAGATTAGTGACAAACCAAAAGCCCCCCTCTCTTTTAAGAGATAAGTACTTCAGATACGTCACCGGATTATCCATACTGGTAATCGTATTAGGGTTATATTCGGTTTTATCCCCTCAAGACCTCCTTCAAAACCCCAATTGGGAACTTTTTACCACAAGCGTAGAAGCAGCCACAATCATAATCATCGTTGCCATTGCCACCTGGCGCTGGGGAATTAAACTTTCCATGCTCTGGGCAAGCGGCATTTTGATTACAGGCATGCTGTTGCTGGTTACAATCGGCATATTTGAACCAATTATCCTTATACTTGTATTAGTAACTCTGGGTGCAAGCTGGCTGGTAAGCCTTATAATTCACAACCATAGCCGGATTATCAGCCATGAGGAAGAACTCAATCAGATACTTTCCATGATACGGGACATCAACCACCACATTACCCATATAGATAACGAAGAAGAGCTGATGGAACGGGTGTGTGAAAGGCTGGTTTATGCCGGGCGATATCAGGTAGCCTGGATAGGCTATGCGCCCCCTGACCAGCTGGTGGTTGAACCCCGTTATCACGCTGTAAACGGGCAATCCCGCCTTTCAACCGAAAAATGCCCCGCCCAGCACTGCCTGCACCTACCCGGCGAACCGATACAGCAGGCTATTAAAAGCCGCAGTCTGATAGTAGTGCCGGATATTCAAACCCAACCGGCTGATAACTCTGCCCCACACTGCCAGCATTGCCACAGTCTGCTTTGTTCGCCTATTGATTTCGGGAATGAACTGCTGGGAATATTATGCGTTTATTCAAATAACCCTGACGTATTCGGAAGAGAAGAAGTCTCCCTTCTGCGTGAGGTTTCCCAAGATATATCGCTGGGGGTGGAAAAAATACGCCACCGTCAGGAAATTGCCAAAACCGAAACCCGGATGAAAGAAGAACGGGACAAAGCCCAGCTTTATCTGGATATTGCGGGCGTAATTATAGTTGTCCTCAATGCAGATGAAACTATTTCACAGATTAACAAACGGGGTTGCCAGATACTGGGGTATGAATATCAGGAGATTGTGGGCCAAAACTGGTTTGAGAAGTTTATACCGGGCTACCGCCGCCTGATAAAACGTTCCATGTACAAACAGATTATATCCGGCAAAGCCGATTTGCCGGAACGCTATATGGATGTAATCCTGACTAAAAACGACCAGGAAAAGGTAATCCTGTGGCATTCTACCGCTATCCGTAACAAAGACGGGCAGATAGTTTCGATACTGTACTCAGGTGAAGATGTTACCGAGCTGAAACATACTGAAGAAGCCCTGCGCATGTCCGAAGAAAAGTACCACACTTTGTTTGAAACTATGGCCCAGGGGGCTATTTATGTTAATGATAAAGGCACCATAATTGAAACCAACCCGGCGGCAAATGCCATTTTCGGGAAGCACGAAAGCGAACTGCTGGGCACAAACATTGCCGACCCTGCCCGGACATATGTGCATGAAGATGGCTCAATCATGCCGCCCGGTGAAAATCCCGTAATAGTCGCCTTGAAGACTGGAAAAGCGGTACGTAATGTTTTCATGGGCATTAAGAATAACCGCTCTGACGATATCCGCTGGGTAAATCTGTTTGCTCTTCCCCTGTTCCATATCAATCAGGAAAATTCATATATGGTTTACACCACCTTTACAGATATAAGCCGCCTGAAGAATGCCCGTGATGCCCTTACCCGCAGCGAAAACCGCTACCGCTCAATATTTGAAACCGCCGCCAGCATAATTATCTCGTTTGACCCGAACGGAATTATCAATGACTGCAATATGCGTATCGAGGAAATTCTGGGATACACCCCGGCTGAAATACTTGGCACAAATTTTCTGGATATCATAGAGGATTCTTTCCGAGAGGAAATCCGCAAACATATTGCCAGTCTGAACCAAGGGGATATTATCTACAACAAAGATTGCCGCATGCTGCACAAAGACGGCCAATACCGGGATGTCATGGTGAACTGCTCTACCCTGATTGACGAGCATGGCATTGTGCTGAACGAAATTTGCATTATCACTGACATTACACAGCAGAAACAAACCAATTATGCCCTGATAGCCTCGGAAGAGAAAATCCGCAGTATGTTCAACGGGGTTAACGAAGGCATAGTTGTTATGGATGCCAAGGGATACATTACTGAAATAAACCAGACTATGCTAAAGATGAATCACTGCACCAGCAAAGACCAATTAATAGGCCGACACGGGCTGGAATTTATTGCCCCCAAAGACCGTGAGGAAGCCAGAGCATACCTGACCCAAGCAGACCATCTGAATGAAGTACGCAATTTGGAGCTCCGGTGTTTACGCTCGGACGGGACCGAATACTTCAGCCAGATAAGCGGGGCGGTACTCCGCGGATATGCCGGCGAGATTCAGGGCATAATAATACTCAGCGTAGATATAACTGAACGCAAACAGATGGAGCAGCAGCTTATAATGACTGACCGCATGGCCTCTGTAGGTGAACTGGCTTCCGGTCTGGCTCATGAAATAAACAACCCTCTTACAGGTATCGTGGGTTTCAGCGAACTGCTGCTGATGAATGAACTGGAAGAATCCATAAAAGAAGATATCCAAACCATTCACCGCGAGGCATTACGGGCAGCCGAGATAGTTCGTAACCTCCTTACCTTTGCCCGTCAGCATACTCCCACCCGTGAAGCCGGTGATATAAACCTGAGCGTTCACAAGGTACTGGAATTACGCAAACATGACCACCGGATTAATAATATCCGCTGCCTGACTGATTTGGATCCCGATCTGCCCCGGGTAATGCTGGACTTCTTCCAGATTCAGCAGGTTCTTATAAATATTATTATTAACGCAGAGTTTTTCCTGCGGCTTAAAGACCACCCCCAAATAACCATAAAGACCAGCCAGCATAACGGCTATGTAATAATCAGTATTTCAGATAACGGCCCGGGCATCAGCCCCGAAAATATGAAACGTATTTTTGACCCTTTCTTTACCACCAAGGAGGTTGGCAAAGGAACCGGGCTGGGTCTTTCCATATGCCACGGCATTATCGAGGAACACCACGGCAAGATATCCGTAGAAAGCACCCTTGGAAACGGGGCTACTTTCCGCATTGAATTGCCGTTTGCAGATATCAAGCCGGCTTCCCCTGCTGACGGCCTTAACCAAACAGCCGGGTAGCCTTTTTGTATATAGAGTCCGATTGCCAAAAGCACGCCGAAAGCTTACTCCTGACAACCGGACTGACCACCATATATATTTTCAGTTCTAGCTGATTTTTGCCCCGTCCAGCTCACCCAGCAGACTTTCCAGCCGGGCAATGCCCGCTTCAGGGTTGGTGTTTTGCGCCTGTATCCACTGCCGAAGCTTGGCAATAGCCAC
>NZ_JBAZDW010000060.1:0-7303 GCF_041654235.1 Dehalococcoides sp.
CAATGCCGGATTGATACCGGATTTTAATAATACCGGTGACATCAGCGTTTGCTTGCTTAGCCTGAAAGAGCTTGTGACCATTGAGAGGCTCAACAGATGCCCAAACAGTAAGGAAAGTACTCCATGTTTGGGTGACTCCGCCGGCCGTGTCTTGGCTAGTTGTGGGAGTTTCAATGATTATTCGCTGTCTGAGTTGTCCGATATTCATTTAATCCTCCCAGACGCCATAACACCGGTCACCGCATAGGGCATTAATAGTAAATTGAATATTGCCCGGTACTGACCCGAAGGACACAGCACTTCTGTTTTCGTACCAATGACCAATGAGCAGTTTGATGGCATGCTTAAACATTTCTGGTACAGTTGCATATCCAGCCTGGTAGCGTATACGGATACCGCCAGAGGGTATCAAGCTATTAGAAGGCCAGCTTGAGCCAGATGCCGGGACAACTAGTCCGGGTGAGCAATCTGTATTGACTACATAATCCCCTGAGTCAATCGTATGCTCCACACCCTCGCTGTCTGTATATTTGATACTGGTAATGGACTGCAAAGGCGGCCTTGGAATCAGTATCTCGCCACAGGGAAATTGGCTGAACACATACTCCAGAGTCTGGGTGCCAAGTGCTTTTTGAAGTACGATAGTCTCCAAATGCTGTCTAGCAGCTGTTATCAGATTTGCTATATAGGTGTCATCGGCAGACGTATCAACCCGCAGATGCAGTTTTGCCTCTGTGAGGCTTACTGGTTCGGACGCAGGCGGAGTTATGAGTTTGATTGCCATATTGATTACCTCTCTTGGAGGAGATTACTTCGGTTTTAGTTTCATGGTCTGTACTCAGTTTGTCCTCAATTTGAGGGGCACCAGCTGGCCGCCCACAAACAGAGCAAACCAGCTGGCCATTTACATAGTTAAAATATTTGCACTTGCAAAGCATAAAGTCCCCCTTTAGGACACTCTGATTCCTAGTACATAAACAGTTACAGCCGCGTTAGTGTCCTTTACCGCTGTAATACGCAGGGTGCCGCCGGCAGCAATTTCGGCATAAGTTGGGTCAATAGAACCAATACGTTTGATAGCATTGACCGCAGCCGTTTTAGCAACCGCGTCTGAAATGGCATTTGAGCCATTTTTAACCTGCCAAGTATCATCAGTAGCGTGGGCAGCAATACCGGTGTTCAGACCCCACACATCAATCACTCTGGTTTTATGGGTCAGTATCACATCGTTATCGCCTGAAAGGTCAGCTACATCTATTCGATGCAGGACTACCAAACCGCCAATGACATTAACATCTGCCACCTGCTTGGCTACAAGACCTGTCAGAGAGGCCGGGGTAATACCTGCCTCTACAATGGACGAACCCTTGGTATTGTCCGAGTGGTCATGCTCGCCGACCTTGTGTACATGGTCAACACGGGCAGGAGCGGAAGATGTGCCTACATCATTTTCTGTACCCGTTCCGTTCGCTGCCATATCGCCGACCAGCCCATATGTAGCCAGAGACGATTTCTGTGTCCATGTGGGCGAAGCCTTAGTATTTGTATTCTGATAGAGGGTGCCATTGGTGGTATCAATCAACAGGTCGCCTTTATCGGCTATGCCTGCATAAGTACCACTGGTGCCATCTGAAGGGGCACCGGCATTTCGCCATGCCCGTTTGCGTGAACCTTCTATGATATTTGCCGATTCACCGCTATCAGGCGGGCACATGAACATTGTCATGCAAAACACCCGCAACATAAGCATGAACATTCGGTTTAACTTTTTCATGTTTTCTTCCTTTCGTAGGAGAGGGGAGCGGAATTCCGCTCCCCTCAACCTTATATTTAGATGCCGGTAATTTTGGCAAAAGCAGGTATGCGGGTGTGAACCATAGCAGCCCGCAGGGAAGCTAATATTGCCAGCTTGCCTTTGACAAAGTAGTCAGAGTAGCCACTGGACATTTCTACTTCTACACCTCTGCGCATGGCCAAATAGCTGAAGTTCGCATAGTCACCGGTAAGAGCTGTATTTGCAGTTACGGCGGTAGTCTGAACAACAGGTACACCCCAGATTGACTTGCCGGCTGTTGGATCATTCGGACTACCGAAGATATAAATACCATCGGCTGTACGAAGCAGGCGAATCCCCTGCCAGTCTGAAGGATTAATAAAGAGCACAGACGGCTCTGCGAATCCTACAGTCCTAACCAAATCAAAGGCCTTATAGATGGAGTCAGGAGTCGGGTCACTACCTTTAGCCTGTTCCTGCAAAGCAGCGAGATTCAGAGTACCAAGCAGATTCGGGGTATTCCCGTCACCTTCAACAATTTGGCTATCCAGTGTTTGACGTACCATGAAAGCCAACCGGTTATTAAGATAAGCTTCAGCCAGAGGCACATCTTCAAGCTGGACTTTAGAAGTAGGTACGAAGGTTGATATTTCTTCAACCGCTTGAGTGGTTGCAGTAAGAGCCAAGGCAGACTCAGCAGCTGCATTGCCCTCAGACTTGGCAGCAGCGGCGTTGGTGAAGGTAGTTTCCTTCATGTACGCTACACTGTTCTGGGCAGTTGGGAAAATAGGGATATAATCAATGATGGATAATGGACGAGTCGGAGCACCGACATAACCAGGTAGCCGTATATTTTCAGGAGTCCAACCAGAGCTGGTAAAGAAGTTAGCTTTCAGGTCTACATCCAGAAAGGCCGACTTGGGATCAATATCCAGCGTAACCCTTCTGCGCTCTTCCTTAACAGCTGCGGATTTCATGATAAGCTCGCCAATGCTTAGAGTTTTAGTAAAGGCCGGGTTGGGTTTCTGCGGTTCTTCGCTGGCCAATTTCACGCCTTCATCAGCGGATTTACGCAGTTCGGCCAATTTAGAAACCTTCTGATAATCGGTATTCAGTTCTGTGAGCTGTTTTTCCAGAACGTTCATTTCGGCAACCTTTTCTTCGGTGGTCTTGCCCTGAAGACAAGTAACCTTGTCGAAGTCCAGACTGTCACCGGCCTCAGCAAATACCTTATGTATGAGGTCGGATTTGGCTTTGATTTCGCCCTTGATTTCGGTAATGGTTTTCATTTAGATTTCCTCCAGTTTTTTTAATGTTTTTTGACAGCGCAGGTATAGGCTTGCGATTATGGCCTTATCCGGCTGTTTTGGGGAAGCTAACAAGGATTTAAGTTCTTCGGCCATTTCAGTTATAGTTTTGATTTGTTCCTCTAACTTTTCCTTGAAAGCAGGAGATAATTTGCGCCCTTCTTTCCGTCTCAAATCAGCAAGCGATTTAACACGGGTAGTTAAATCTTTGACAGCAGCAAGCACCGCCTCGGATTGACTAGTGAAAGTTGTGCCTTCCTCAGACTTGATAGCTAAAGTGCCGGTGTTTACTCCGGCTCCACGTAGAACAGGAGATGCTTCAAAAACATCCAATTTCTTCAGCACCCGCCAGACTTTAGGATTGTCATTCCATGGAGTACCTTCAGCTACTTCAAGCACTCTGAACCCATATGACCACTCTTGCAGTTCGGGGGCATTCTTGATGGTCTCGTAATGTTCCTTCCCTGCAGTGGTGTTTAAATAGAACGCCCCATCCACGAATACCTCGCCATTTTCTTCTCTGATTACACCTTTCCCCACCGGTAACGCATCAGCCCATATAGAGTGCATATAGGCTGATATCAAGATGTTCTTCCCGTTCGGGAAAGCACCGGGTAAGGTCACATCGCCATCTTTATCAATGACATTTAAAGTGGCGATGCGAGCTGTAAAAGTACCAGGGCTGTCTGATTTAAGGTCAAGCCCAACAAATGATTTGTGCTGGGTCTCAACAGAAACTTTATCCATTGCCATCTCCTTTATTTATTCACAGGATTAACAACCGGTACTTTACCGGCCATATCCATTGGAACCATGTTTGCTTGAACGTAGTATTTATCTCCGCCTGGGTCAGTGATGGGGTCGAGGTTTTCTTTTTCACGGATATCGTTGGGGGATAGAGCGCCCAAATAAAACAACTCCTTATAAAAACTGGCGCGTGTAACAGGAGAGCCTCGGAGCAATCCTTCCACCAAGAATTCGGCGAAATAATCAGAACGCTCATCCTCAGTCAATAGTTGAGTATTTATCGCTTGTTCCCAACGCACGAGCCATGGGCGCATGGTGTAGATGACAAATTCCAATGACTGTTGCTCTATATTGTTATTAGTTGAACGCTCCAAATCTCCTATCATGTGAGGAGGAACATGATAGAAACTGGCAATCTCTGAACGTTGGAATTTGCGGGTTTCCAAGAACTGTGCATCTTCAGGCGACACAGAAATTTTGTTGAATTTTGCACCCTCTTCAAGGATGATAGGCTTGTTTGAATTCCCCAGTCCGGCATACTGATTAGTGAATGATTCCTTGAGGTTTTTATAAGCGGTATCACTCATTTTGGATGGGTGTTCTAGTATGCCGGATGGATTGATTCCATTTTTAAAGAATCGACTACCGAATTCCTCTGTCGCTTGCGCCAGCCCTATTGTGTTACGGGCCATGGTTATAGGCGCATAACCTACTAATCCATCAAACCCTAAACCGGGGATATGCAATACTCTCCATGCGGGCAAATCAACAGGATGGCTACCATCTGAAGGAGTGTAATGGTAAATAATCTGCTTGGTTTGTGGGTCTCTAGTTTTACGGACTCTGTTAGGGAATAACGGCCACAAAGCCTTTATGTGTGTGTAATCTTCCCAATCTATCTGCGCATAGGCATTGCCCCACGTCAGTAGATGGCTCATAAGGGTTTCACGCAGGGTTAGGGAGTTCATTTCGGGATTAGGCTGATTATGCAAAAGAGTGTACAGGGGGTGTTCTGTTGCTCTGATTTTACCTTTGCCATTGCGTTTGTAAACAACCAAAGGTAAGGACGCTAATGTTTCAGACAGGAGTCTGATACAAGCGTATACAGTAACATTGCTAAGAGCAGTTTCCTCATTTACATAAACACCTGTCAGACTCTCACTTGAGAATATGCTTTTTTCGCCAGGCTGTAGATTAATAACAAAACTTTTTAAGAATGCTTTTATTGGATTCATTTATCACTCCCGTTCACAGGGTTAATAAGCCCCGGCTTTCATATACGGAGGGTTCATTCCCATTGCTATGTGAAATAGCCCGGCTCAGTGCCATAATTAAGGCCACTACGCCGTCAATACGGCCGGTGGCCTTTTGTTTGTTTGGCTTAACGTTGTCATTAGCATCCCAATACAGCTGGAGATTATCCGCATTCCATCTAAGAACCGGGTTGCCGCCGTGCTGTAACTTCCCATTCAGGACAACTCTTAGTAGCTCTTTGGTTGGTGGTGACATATTCTGGACTGACTGCTTGAACTCAATTAGCGGATATCCTTCGTCTGATAACTCAGTAACCAGATGCATGGCATTCCAAGGGTCAAAGGCTATTTCGCGTATCCGGTATTTCAGAGCCAATTCGCTTAATGTCACCTGGACCGCACTGTAGTCCACTACATTTCCCGGAGTTGGCCGAACCAGCTTTTGAGCCGCCCAAATCGGATATGGTATTCGGTCACGGCGGGCAGCCATTTCAAGGTTATCTAATGGCAGCCAAAAGAACGGGATTGTTCGGTAATAACCATCTTCTAACGGAAATACTAGGTTGAGTGATGTAAGGTCGGTGGTAGATGATAAGTCCAGGGCGGCATAACATTCCTGACCTTCCATCTCAGCACACCACTGCTCGTATTTTTCAAGTTCAAATTTAGACGGCCCGCATTTATCCCAATTCTCCATCGGCATACCCTTTACGAAGCAGCTAATCCACATATTGAGACGTAGCTGCTTGAATACGTTTTCCTCGGCCGGATTGCCTTTAGCAGATTGATATGCTTCGCGCATCTCATCAATGGACAACACCTCACCGAGGGAAGGATTAACGTCATACCAGTTGTTTTCGTCTTCCCAATCCCATCCCTTGGTATCCTCAGGCGGGCCATATATGACAGGGTAGAAAGTGGGTTCTTCACGTTTGCCATCAAGAATATCGCGGGCTTTATCGTGATACTCGCGGCAGATACTTTCCCTGTCTACGCCTGCTGTGGTTATCATGAAAAAGAGAGGCTGCTCACGGGCCGCACCTGCACCTTTAGTAAGCACATCTACAAGGTCTCTGTCAGGCTGTGCGTGTAATTCGTCAAGCACCAGACCTGAAGTATTGAAGCCATGCTTAGCTTTAACCTCTTTACTCAGTACCCGGTAAAATGAGTTGGTGCTGGAAACTACAACACGTTTGACACTGTCTAATATATTGCTTCGCTTAAGAAGGGCAGGTGACATACAAACCATATCAGCTGCTACATCAAATACGATGCGTGCTTGGTCGCGGTCTACAGCAGCGCCATATACTTCAGCCCCATGCTCACCATCAGCAAATAGCAGGTATAAAGCGACAGCGGCAGCCAATTCCGACTTGCCGTTTTTCTTGGGTATCTCAACGTATACAGTCTTATATAGTCGGGTGCCGTTAGCCTTGCGCCATCCGAAGACTTCCTCAATAATCTTACGTTGCCATGGAAAGAGTACGAATGGCTGTCCGGCCCATTTACCCTTTGTATGTTTAAGAGCCTGAATGAATCTGACTGCGTGGTCGGCATACTCTTGGCTAAAGAAAACGCCCTTAGGCGAGCCTTTGGGCGGTTTAGTCTTATTAATGAACCAGCGGTCTTTGTTGGCCATGAGAAATTACCTCAATTCGGTAAGACTTTCTTTGCTCTCGCGTTAGCCTCCTCTAATGCTTTTTCCATCTCATCAACAGGCTCATCTGAAGCACCGGGTACACTCATGCGTGAACGTGAAGAAGGAGTCAAACCAAATTCGACACAGAATGCTTTAATCTGCGCTAATGCATCTTTTGCAATTCTGACCTCAGGCTTTACAGCACGCTTCATTGCTAATGTTTTGAAATCCTCATAAAGGTATGTAAATCCTTTACTGATTTCCTCCTCGGCCTTACGCCATCGGCTATAAACAGCACAGTAACCGGTCAATGCAACCCGGTCAATCTGCGAAATAATCCCCAGTTTCGTCAGCTCAGGAACAATACGTTTCCATTCTTTTTTTGCTTCAGCATCCAACCATGATGGGCAAGTCGGAGCAATTGAGGGTGTAGGAATTTCTTTTGCTTTGCGTGCTTCAAGATTTAAGCGTGAAGGGTTCCCATTTAACTCATGAATTCTGGTTGGTTTTGGTTTTCTTCCCCTGGTTGTCATGGTCTCTTCACCTAAAAGTTTCTAATTTCCCGAAAATTTACACGGAGGTT
>NZ_JBAZDW010000061.1:0-7298 GCF_041654235.1 Dehalococcoides sp.
AACCGAAATATCCCTGAGATATGGCTTTGCCGGTAAAAAGTGACAAATTGGACGGAATAGAAGTATCAACTTCGGCCTGAAGTCCGTAAGCGAAGTTATTTATTTCCCCCAGTCCGGTTGCCCGGCTGAGAGCAGTATTGTAACCTGCGGCCAGAACAACCGCTTTGGCGGTGAAAGACTGCCCTTCTTTGGTGGTTATGCGAAGCCCGTTTTCAATATATTCAATACTGTTTGCCTGAAAACCGAAGCTTGTTCGCACCCCGCAGTTAATTGCCTGTTGTAATAATTTGGCCTGAAAGCTTGCTCTGTCCAGCATTATTGCCTGCGGTGTATCCCGTTTGAGCAACAGCTTTTGACCGACGGGTGAATATACGCTTGCCTCTGAAAAATAATTTTGTATGTATTTGCCATCGAAGCCGTATTTAGAGGCGCACTCGGTGCTGATTATGCCTGTACAGCAAACCTGCTTTGCCGCTTCAGGTTTTTTTTCCAGTAGCCGTACTTCGTAGCCGCACTCGGCTAGACACTTGGCGGTATGCAGCCCTACAGGGCCTGCCCCTATTACCAGTACATCGGTATTCATAGTTACATTATCCGGTTTTTTAGCAAAAAAGACAATTGGCATATAAAACACAAAAGGGTATTGTGCTTAAAAAGTATTAAAGCTATAATGGAAGACAAAAGTATAGTATTATGCTTTCTAACTGGTTTTGAGGTGCGTATATGATAGTCACTGTAACCAGTGTGACCACTGCGACTGCGGCTGGTTTGGCATCTGTTATCGGCGGTGTTTCAATGGCAGCTCTGATAGTGTTTCTGATTGCCCGTGAAATGGCACTGGCCCGGAAGTCAGATGTTTCAATGAGGATTGCGCGTTACCTGCATATCAGCATTTTGCCGTTGTTTTTGGTAATGGGTGTTATTGTTATTACCAGAGTGCTGGAAACTCTAGCCCAGTAAAAGTGGCGCTATGGCAAAGAGTATTATATTGGTTAGCCCGTGAGCTATTGTTACACCCAGTATGGAACCGGTTTTTTTGACCAGATAGCCAAATACGAGTGCTACCCCAAAGACAAAAAATATATCCAATATAGAAAAAAACCCTATATGAAGCACGGCAAATATCAGGCTTATATAGATTATGCCTCTTGACCCGAATGAATCCAGTGCTGCTTTCTGTAAAACTCCCCTGAAAATCAGTTCCTCTACAAATCCGGTTGTGAGTAGTAGTATTATGCTGGGCAATATCAGATTACTCCAGCTTAGTGTTTCTGCAATAGCATCAGGTTTCAAGATAGCGTATTCGGCAAAACCCAGTCCTATACCTGTCAGTCCTATCAGTATCTGCACCGGTATTTTGCCCCAGATGAGGCCTATATCTTTTAAAGTGTATTCCAGCATTTTGGCTACCATGATAGTCGCTATCAGTAAAGGCAGGTAGATAATCGGATACCACCATATCTGGGGAATGTCTGAAAGCGGCATAGCCAGGCTTATTATCCGTATCAAGGCTACCAGCGAAAGTGCCAGAATAAGCCGGTCAGGATGAAAACGGTTAGTCTTGGCAACCTGTATGATGATGCTGAATAGAAGGACTGTATAGATGCCCAGACCTAAAAGAGGGTGGAAGGCTACTGTGACAATCTCGGCGGTGGTGATTATCAGCAGGTAAAACAGGGCACTAGGCATCCGTAAAGCCCTTTTCTGAGGCTTTATTCATATATGCTATAAGGCTGTCCAGAGTTATAAAACTTACTCGGGTATCTTCACTAGCTAGCCTGACTATTTCTATTTTATCTTCATTCATGCGCCGGGCAATATCCAGAGCATTTGTGTCTGATGGTATGACGGGTATTTCATTGATAGGCGTATATAATTCAGCCAGAGTAGACTTAAGGTTATCTTTATTTTTCAGGCTGTGCTGGTTTATTATACCCGCCAGTCCGTTTTCATCTTCAACCAGTATATAATCCCCGTTTGGTGTTTGGGTCAGATAGTCAGCAAAAATCTGGGTGGATTTGGCTCTGGGTATATCTGATGCTACCACTTCTACAGGAGTGACTCTTTTCAAAATCTGCTGTAAAGTATATTGGCGAAAGCTGTTACGGGCAGTATCAGATAAATACCAACCCAATAACCCCAGCCAGATGCCGGAAAGCCAGTCTTGGGTGCGTATCAGTATAAATACACCTGCCAGTATAAACAGATAGCCGAATATCTGGCCGGCTATGGTGGAAATACGGGTGGATTTAGCCAAGTCTTTGGTAGTTTGCCAGAAAACTGCCCTAAGAATACGCCCCCCGTCCAGAGGGAAACCCGGTATCAGGTTGAATACAGCCAGTATCAGGTTAATTTGAGCCAGCCAGTAATTCATTATAGCCAGTTCAGGGTTTTGGCCGTTGAGGTTTATATATAGTACATAAAATATACCTGACAGCCCCAGACTTGCGGCCGGACCGGCCAGTGCCATTTTAAATTCACTGCCGGCAGTTTCTGCTTCTTCACTCATATTAGCAGCACCGCCGAATATAAACAGGGTGATGCTTTTTACCTTCATCCCGTTAGCTTTGCCTACCAGACTGTGGGCAAGTTCATGGACAATTACCGAAGCAAAAAACAGCAGGCTGGTACAAATGCCCATAATCCAGAGTTGTAGATTGGTAGCATTATCCAGAGTATCAGGAAACACTTGGGTAGCTAGAAACACAGATACCAGACCGAATATGATAAACCAGCCGTAATGAAGGCGAAATTGGATACCGAAGAGTTTACCTATATTTATGCCCTGTTCCATATCACCTGACAATCTTTTAAAAAATATATCTTATGCTAGCACCGTGAGACAGAAACGCCAAGATGTTTTTCAGCCAGTTCCATGGCGCAAAAGTCTCCGCACATGCTGCAGGCTTTCCCTCTGGTTTTAAAACGGTCGCGGGTAACTCTAGCGTGTTCAGGGTCAAGTGAAAGCTTAAGTTGGGTTTCCCAGTCCAGTTTTTTGCGGGCAATGGCCATCTGGTGGTCCCGTTCAGCCGCCCCGTTGACCCCTTTTACAATATCGGCGGCATGGGCGGCAATGCGTGAAGCGATTACCCCGTTTCTGACATCTGTTACGTCCGGCAGAGACAGATGCTCAGCAGGGGTAACGTAGCACAGGAAATCCGCTCCGGCGGCCGCGGCAATAGCCCCGCCGATAGCTCCGGTGATATGGTCGTAGCCGGGGGCGATATCCGTAACCAGCGGGCCCAGCACATAAAAAGGAGCGTCTTCGCAGATGGATTTCTGCAGTCGTACATTGGCCTCTATCTGGTTCAAAGGTACATGCCCGGGTCCTTCCACCATTACCTGTACTTCAGCTTCTCTGGCTCTTTTTACCAGTTCGCCCAGCACCAGCAGTTCAGCTACCTGTGCCCGATCAGTTGCATCTGCAATACAGCCGGGACGCAGTCCGTCACCCAGACTCAGGGTGACATCATATTCCCGGCAGATATCCAGCAGACGGTCAAAATGTTCGTACAGCGGGTTTTCAGCGCCATGAAACACCATCCAGCCGGCAGTAAAAGTGCCCCCGCGGGATACTATATCTGTAAGTCTGCCCTGTCCTTTAAATGTATCTATTACCTGACGGGTGACCCCGCAGTGTACGGTTACAAAGTCCACCCCTTCTTTGGCTTGGGATTCTATGGCACCGAACAGGTCATCAGCCGTCATCTTTACCATAGCCCCGTAATGGTCTTTGGCTTCAACAGCGGCTTGATATACAGGTACAGTTCCCAGCGGCAGGCAGGTATTTTCCAGTATGGCCTTACGGATAGTGTTTATCTTGGGGCCGGTGGATAGGTCCATTATGGTATCGGCACCCACCATTTCGGCCATTTTCAGCTTTTCAACTTCACTTGCCACTGAACCAAAGTCTGTGGAAGTGCCTATGTTGGCGTTTACCTTGGTGGAAAGCCCCTTGCCTATACCGCACAGCTTCAGGTTTTTACGGAGTTTGTTGGCAGGTATTACAATATTGCCGTCAGCTATGCCTTTAAGGATAAACTCCGGCTGGAGTCCTTCAGTTTTGGCTACAGCTTCCATTTCGGGAGTGACGATGCCTTTTCGGGCTTGCTTGAGTTGGGTCATGATTTTCCCCTGAAAATAAATTAACCAAGGCAAAGCGTTAACTTTAGACCCTGGTCTCAAAGTTCGCTTCCCTACGCTCGCATTACCGAGTTCAGGTTTTAGGGTTGGCTATGTGCCTCTCAGCCTTGAGCACCCCTAGCGAGTTTATGTAAATCAATGATAACATGATTAATTTGTTAAATGCAAAAATAGAGCCTGAAATTTGGCTTTGTGATATATTACTATGCATGAATGAACTTGTTTACGGCTTATCTGCTCTGGGTATTTCTTTGAATTCTGTCCAGCTTGGGCAGTTTGAAACCTATTACCAAGAACTGGTGGACTATAACAGCCGGATAAACCTGACTGCCATTACCGAATATAAAGACGTCCAGATAAAACACTTTTTGGATTCTGTTTCATTGGTATTAGCTGGTATCAAGGGTGACGAAAAATTGCTGGATGTGGGCAGCGGAGCCGGTTTTCCCGGTCTGCCTCTTAAGATACTTTTCCCCGCTATACAGCTTGGATTGCTGGAAGCCACTCAGAAAAAGGCCCGTTTTTTAAGTGAAATTACTGTCAAACTGGGTTTATCCGGTGTTGAGATAATATCCCAAAGGGCGGAAGATACCGCCCAAAACCCTCTCTACCGCCAGAAATATAGTCTGGTTACCTCACGGGCAGTGGCAGATATGGCTACTCTAGCCGAACTGACTCTGCCGTTTTGTGCTATCGGAGGTCGGGTTATTGCCCCCAAAAAAGGTGATATTGAGGAAGAGATGGACAGAGCAGCTACCGCTGTTAAAAAGATGGGGGGGAGGGTTTTCAAAGTAATAAAAGTGGAACTGCCGGGGCTGGAAGACGGCCGTAAGCTGGTTTTGCTGGAAAAAATTTCAAATACCCCTGCTTTGTATCCCCGCCGGGCAGGAATACCGGCTAAAACCCCCCTGATTTAGCTTGTTTGGGGTATAATATAAATAGTAAAATACAAGCGGATAGTACAGGGGGCAATATCCCTCAGGGGAGATTAGATATAGAAGTCTTTGCTATCAAAGAAAATCTAGTCCAGATATTCCAAGGATTGGGTGCTGTCATGCCCCATACGGGTATAAAGCAGATAGAGCCCGATAAACTGATTTCCCTGAGGGGTTGGTAAAAAGATTACGGAGGCAGATATGCCTGAACTTTTAACTGATGACCTTAATGCTTTACTGGAGGTACTGCCTCCCCATATACGCCAGCCACTGACAGACCCTGCCAACCGCGAAAATCTCATAGAGATTGTTATGGATTTGGGGCGTACCCCTGAAGCCCGTTTCCCTGACCGTGAGATTATCCTGTCTGAGCGGGATGTTACCCAGGAAGATATAGATTATGTTTCTTCCCGTACCGGGGATTTTGGTGATGATAACCGGGCAGGTATTGAGCGTACCTTGCATCGCATTTCAGCCATACGTAACCGCAAAGGCAAAATAGTAGGTCTGACCCTTAGAGTAGGACGGGCGGTTTTCGGTACTATCAAAATTATCCAAGACCTTATCAAGTCAGACCAGAGTGTGCTAATGCTGGGCAGACCGGGTGTGGGTAAAACTACCATGCTCAGGGAAGTGGCCAGAGTACTGGCTGGCGACCTGAAAAAACGGGTGGTAATCGTGGATACCTCCAACGAAATTGCAGGAGATGGTGATATCCCCCACCCCGCCATCGGGCATGCCCGCCGCATGCAGGTACGCACACCGGATATGCAGCATGCTGTCATGATAGAGGCGGTTGAAAATCACATGCCGCAGGTGATTGTGATAGACGAAATAGGCACAGAGCTTGAGGCACTGGCCGCCCGTACTATTGCTGAACGGGGTGTCCAACTTGTAGGCACGGCTCACGGCAATGTGCTGGACAACCTGATGCTCAACCCCACCTTAAGTGACCTTATCGGCGGTATTCAGTCTGTTACACTGGGTGATGAAGAAGCCCGCAGACGCGGCACTCAGAAAACCATACTGGAACGGCGCGCCCCGCCCACTTTTCAGGTGATTGTGGAAATACAGGATAGGAATAAAGTGGCTGTTCACCCTGATGTGGGTGCGGCGGTAGACTCTATTTTGAGGGGTGTGTCCCCTTCTGCCGAAATCCGCTATCTTGATGGAAACGGTGAAGTGGTTATCAGCAAACAACAGCCCAGTGAAGAAAAGGTAAAATCCGCACCGGAAAGCCTGACTGTTTTCAGGGGTAAAGAACTGCCGATAATGTATCTTTTCGGGGTAAACCGCAGCCGAATGGAAGAAATTGCCCGTGAAATGCATCTGGATATCCAAATATCTGAACGCCTTGAGCAGGCACAGTTGATGGTTACTTCGCGGAATTACTACCGCAGTAAACCTCAAAGAGTACGTGATGCCGAAAATATGAATATACCTATATATGTACTTAAGAGCCATACTCCGGGGCAGTTCCAACAGCTTTTGGCTACTCTGAGCGGCAGAGATGTGGCTTATGCTGTAGAAAAGCCCCCTGAGATAGATGTAGCCATACATGAAGCCGAAGAAGCGGTAGCACAGGTTAAAACTTCCCACATACCTGTGGAGCTAAGTCCTCAGGGCGCATATATAAGACGGTTTCAGCATATTATAGCCGAAAAAGAGCATCTTTCCTCACACAGTTTGGGCAGGGAACCGCATCGCAGGGTAAGAATATCAAGGGGTTAAATATGTCTTTATTTATTACATTTGAGGGCGGAGAAGGCTGCGGTAAAAGCACCCAGTCCAAAGCTTTGTACCGTTATTTGAAAAAACTGGGGCTGGGGTGTGTGCTCACTCACGAACCCGGCGGTAGCAAATCAGGCGATAAAATAACCCGTTTGCTTAAATGGTCTAAAGAAGAACACATCTCACCACTTACGGAACTGCTTCTCTTCAATGCCTCACGTTCTATCCTTATAGACAATGTTATCAAACCTGCCTTGCAGGATGGCAAAATAGTTATATGTGACCGTTATACAGATTCTACTCTGGCATATCAGGGTTATGGGCGGGGACTTGATTTGGATACGGTAAAGTGTGTAAACAGTCTGGCAAGCGGGGGTCTTATTCCTGACCTTACTATCTGGCTGGATATGGATGACAAAGCTGCCCTGCTTCGCAAAGGTGGGTTGCCGCCTGACCGCTTTGAGAGTGAAAATAACGGCTTTCACCAGA
>NZ_JBAZDW010000062.1:0-7288 GCF_041654235.1 Dehalococcoides sp.
TTCAAAGGAGATAATGCCCGGTACAGAACTAATGGAGGCTTGATATGGCTGTAATTGATATTGGGCCTGGTGCTACAAATAGGGGTGGAACTCAATCGGCGCTTTACACCGCCGTTGACCTGAATAACCCTGCCAATGATACCGGAATATTAGATACGATTGAAGTACGGGCTATAACTCTAAATCTTTCTAATTTTAAAATAGGTACATTCTCAGGGTCTGGTACAAGCTATGATGACAGAGATTATGAAACTATAGGGTCAGTAGCTTCTGGGGCAAAGCGAACATTTACAGGCCTCTCTATTGATGTAGTAATTGGTGATTTACTTGGTTGCTATTATAGCAGTGGTCGATTAGAGGTAGATACTTCCGGTTACAACGGTTATTATTATTCTTCGAGCGACTATTTTGGCTCTGGTTCCAATACGTATAACTTAATGGCAGATGATGCCATCTCTATATATGGCACTGGTGCAACCACCAGTAACACCTATGAATTATCCTGCACTGATGGATTAAGCATAGGAGATAATAATAAGGGGAGTTTATCCTTAAACTTAGCTCTAACAGATGGGCTTAAATCGGGTGAGTCTTTGGGCAATACCAGAGTTTCTTACCCCATAATCTCAGACGGATTGTCTTTGGGTGAGAGCCTAGCCTCTTATTTAAAACTTTCTCTCGTTCTTTCTGATGGAATTACCTTAGGAGATGCCCAAGGAACTCAGCTAATAGCCAATACAGAAGTTAATGACGGGTTGAATTTGGGTGACATCTTAAGCACTCAGGCAATCCTGAATGTCTCTGCTCAGGATGGGGTTATTCTGGGGGATACACCGCAGGGGAATATCAGTATTTTCTTGAGTCTCACAGACGGGCAAAAACTTTCCGATACAGTAACAGCTGGCTTCTTAATTTCCTTACTCTTATCGGACGGTATTTCTTTAACCGATACAACGGCAGCACAGGCTATCCATAACCCCAACCTTATAGATGGTTTAAATCTCTCTGACTTGCCCTCAGGTACCGCCCTGTTGAGTTTAGCAGTAGCCGATGGAGTAACTGCGGGAGACACACCAAGTACGCAAGTAAGTTTTCAGGTAACACTGGCTGATGGGCTGATTACCGGAGACAGTGGATTAGGCTCAATAATTTTTGACCTGCAAGCGATGGATGGCGTTTCCCTTACTGATACCACCCTTACCAATCTGATTTACCAATTGCTGGTGCAGGCAGGAATTAAGTTATCCGATACTCCATTAACAACTGCCATATTAGCACTCTTGGCTCAGGATGGTTTATCTCTTTCGGATAGTCCCTCTTACTCAGGCGCAGCTATTTATAACCTGCTTCTTTCTGATGGGCTAACTCTTTCTGATGCCCCCAGTATGACTTGCACGCTAAACCTGATAGTTCAGGAGGACATTTCACTCGGAGCTACTGCCAATGCTATCTGCCAGTTTTTTGAATCTGTAACTGATGGTTTCAAGCTGGGTGATATTTCCCTGAATTATATAAGTGGGCTTATTAAACTCACTGTCAATCTCTATGGACGGGCCGGAACAGGAACAATACCAGCCCGGACTATCACAGTAAACCTGCTTAACCGCAGTTCGGCAGCAGAATTAAAGCAGAGGGCGATTACTCTGGGGCTGAAAGACCAATCCATAACCTTAAATACAAAAACTGAATAAATAATCAAAGGGAATGACCTTCAAAGACCAACCCCCAAGTTGGTCTTTTGGTTTATAAAGGGAGGATTAAGTGGAAAATATTAAAGACGGATGCAAACTAAGCGGTAAGTTCCTTACCGAGTGTTACCGCAAAGGCAAGCTCATCTGGAAAGAAGAAAGCCATAACATAGTCACAACCGAGGGGCGTAACCGCATACTTGATGTGATGTTCCATGGCACTACCCAGATAGCAACCTGGTACTGTGGGCTTGTGGAAACAGATACCACGCCAGACGCAGGTATGACCTATGACGTACCGACATTTACCGAGAGTACTGCTTATGATGAAGCAGCTCGGCCTGCCTTTGTTGAAGCGGCCTCCAGCTCTGGCTCGGTTACCAACTCAGCAAATAAAGCTGTGTTCACTATCTCAGGCACAAAGACAATGTACGGAGCGGCACTGTTTAGCATCAATACCAAAGGAGACCATACTGCTGGGGCAGACAACGTCCTGTACTGCTATTCCAAATTTGCCTCCGGGCGTTCTGTGGTAGACGATGACGTAATTAACCTGACCTACACAGTCACTGCTGCTGATGATGGTGCATAAGGGAGGCTGATTTATGGCTACCTTAACAATACCGAACAGTGATAAAGGTTATACCCTGCAATTTACTGTCCATGATTCTACAGGTGTAGCAAAAAATCTGACCGGGTATGCAATTAATTTGAAAGTCTGGAAGCCTGGCGCACCTACGACCTTGCTTGTAACCGGGGCTTGCACAATAAGCGATGCTGAAAATGGTGTTGTTACCTATACGTTGACCGGAACAGACTTTGCTCTTACGGGTACTTACCATGCCGAACTGGAATTAACAATAGTATCAGGTGGAGTAACAACTGTACGGGAAAGCACCGGCAATTTCAGCATTACTGTAGTGGAGAGTGGCTAATATGACAGATTATTGCACTCTTGAAGAAGTTAAAAGAGAACTTAATATTCCAGGTGGCGAGTCAGACGATATACTCCAAGCATTAATAGGGCAAACTAAAGACCTCATAGATAAGTTCTGTAACCGAAGTTTTGACAGCGTTACCACTACAAAGTACTTCGACGGAACCGCCAGCCCATTATGTATTCCAGATTTGATTACGCTCACCAGTCTCAAACTGGACACAAACGGAGACGGAGTTTACGAGGCCACTTTAACCACAAGCGATTATATTCTTTACCCCCTTAACAGCACACCCAAGGAGTCCATTAGAATAAATCCTAATGGAAACTATTCCAGTTTTGCCTCTGGTATTCCAAGCGGAGTTTCTATCACAGGAACCTGGGGTTATGCCTCTACTGTACCAGGGCCAATACGCAGGGCCAGCATAATACAAGTACAACGCTGGTATAAACGTAAAGAGACCGCCTTCGCTGATGTAGTGGGAGTGCCTGAATTAGGCGAAGTGCATTACTACAAGGGGCTTGACCCAGACATACATTTGATAGTTCAAGCCTATCGCAAGCAGAGGTATTTTTAATGGCCATCAATGTCCAGGTACTTGGTGCTGAAGAAATTATTAAGGCACTCACTAACAAAGATATCTTATCTAATGTAAACAAAGAGCTGTCTAAACTAGCAATCAAAATGGCAAACCGATCCAAGAAAGCAACTGTGGTTGACACAGGACGACTGAGAGCATCAATAGCAACGCGGATGTCTGACCTATCAGCTGAAATAGGCACAAATATTGAATATGCCCCATTCGTTGAATATGGTACGTCAAAAATGGAAGCCCGCCATATGGAAGGTAGCACTAGGGTACTCGGTGAGGGTATGTTCACTTTCACAGTTAATAACTCGCAAGAAGACATAGACAAATTCAGCGATGAATTGGGGAAAATCATGTCGGATAGGTGGCCAAAATGAGTGTAGAAATAATAGGGAATGGCCTCAAGACAAGGCTACAAACCATAACCGCTCTCAAGGCGGTTTTTTCTTGCTCCGAAATACCCCAATCAGTTAATAGCTTTCCGACTGCCCTAATATTCCACACCGGTACAGAATATGACCAGACGATGGGTGCTACCAATATGCAACTACATCGCTTCAAGGTAAAAATCTGTACCCAAACCGCAGACCAGCCAAGCGGGCTTAACGCTCTGCTGGACTTCGTGGAAAACACAGGCGATAACTCGGTTAAAGCGGCCGTTGATAGTGACGTTACCCTTGGTGGTAAATGCGATACAACAAGAGTCATAAGAAACTCTGGTCAAGGGACGTTTAGCATGGGTGGACATGTTTATCTGGGAACAGAATTTGAAATTGAAGTATGGGAATAATAGGAGGATTACATGGCAGTTTTAAGCGGTAAAGCCGGCGAGGTAACTGTGGGTGGTGCCACAGTAGCCGGTATTAAATCATGGCAACTGGATTACACGTCTGAAGTGCTGGATAGCACAGATTTTGAAGATGTGGGTGTACGTACCTTTGCGGCAGGATGTTCCAGTTGGTCTGGCAGTTTTGAAGGCTACAAAAAGGGTGCACCTCTAACCATTGGTTCTGAAGTGTCTTTGGTACTCAAGGAAAGCCAGACTGCGACTCAGCAGTGGACAGGACAAGCAATTGTAACTGGTATCCACCCCGCAAATAGTATAGATGGGCTGACGGCCTATTCATACGATTATCAAGGCACCGGGGCACTTACTGTACCTACAGCTTAAGGAGTTAAAAAATGAGTGTTGTATCGGGTAAATTAGGCGGGGTATTTACATCCGCCTTACTAATTGAGAACTGCGAGGCAGCTTGGGACGAGCTGGTTGATGGTGATGTTACCGCTTCAGCAGATAGCACAGACGTTAAAGTGGGGGCTTACAGTGCCAAGTTCGCTTGTGCAGCCGGTCTGGGTGCAGGTGACATTATTGCTGCCAATGACATCGCTAGCAAAGACCTCTCGGCCTACAAGAAAATATACGCATGGGTGAAATCCAGCGTGGCACTAGATGCCGGCGATGTTCAGCTCTTACTGGATGATACCGCCCAGTGTGCCAGTGTTTTGAAATCACTTAATCTCCCCGCTTTAAGTGCTAACACGTGGACACGTGTATTGCTGGACTTAGGAGACGCTAGCAGTTTAACTGCGGTCATCTCAGTCGGGCTGAAGCAAGTAGTTGATAAAGGTGCTTTCAACCTCTGGATTGACGATATTGAAGCCCTGAAGGCTATCGCTGGCATTAAGTCATGGCAGTTGGACTATACGGTGGATATTCTGGACAGCACATCGTTTATAGATGCCGGTGCCAGAACATTCTCTCCCGGTAGTACTCAATGGGGAGGCTCATTTGAAGGGTATAAGTATGGTGCCCCTCTGGGTATCGGGTCTGAAGTAATATTAGCCCTCGCAGAAAGCGCTACCACTGGTCAGGCATGGATAGGAAACGCATATATAAGCGGCGCACATGTGACCTCAAGCCTTGATGCTCTGGTGACTTATTCGTACGACTTCCAGGGGACCGGGAGTGTTGAGGTTGCCTCTTTGTAATGCGTAACCTAGATGAGACAATTGTCTACCTGATGAGAGTTTACAAGTGGCCGCTGGAATATACCCGCAATCTGGTACGCACTATGCCTGTCAAAGACTTAAACATTCTCATAGCCGAAACCGATTATCAGGAACGTATGGCCACCTACCAACAGTCATACAACGTTGCCTTAATCCTATCGGCAATATGCAGTTCAGACAAACGCAAATACAAACCATCTGATTTTATTGGTAAACAACCTGAAAGGAAAACAAATGTCTCTAAACCAAGACCCCAAACTGAGGAAGATACAACTAGGGGAAACCCTTTTTACACTCTCCCCCCTGAACCTGAATGTGCTTGAAGATATAGAGCGTGAGTTTGGTTCTACCAGTGCAATGGTGACGGCCTTGCAGGACAGGCCTATATCCACCCTAAAGAAAATCCTCTGGATACTGATTAGGGATAATCACCCGGATATGACTCCCGATAGCATTGGGCGAATGGTGGAATATCAGGACATAGAACGGCTAAATGAGGCCATTGCTGAAGTCCTGAAGTGAGGTAATTATGGCTAAGTCTATTGCCGATTTGGTTATTAAAATAGGTGCAGATACCAAGGACATGGAAGCAGGCCTTTCCTCTGCTCAGGTAAAACTGCAGAAACTATCCGAAGGTGCCAAAAAAGCCGGAATAGGTCTAATGGCGATTGGAACGGCTATAACTGGTTTAGGTATAGCTGCCGTTAAATCCTATGCGGAAACCGGTGATGCACTGTCAAAAATGGCTACCCGAACAGGCATTAGTGCACAGGCATTATCAGAGCTGAAGTACGCCGCACAGATGTCAGGAAGCAGTATTGAAGACCTTGAAACCAGCGTTAAGCGTATGCAAATGTTCATGGCAGATGCTACTGAAGGGTCTGCACTCGCAACCGATACGCTGGATAAGCTGGGATTAAAACTAACAGACCTCCAAGGATTGAACCAAGAAGACCAGTTCTTGAAACTGTCTTATGCTTTGGCAGATGTAGATGATGCGGGACAAAGGGCATCACTGGCATTTGATTTATTTGGCAAAAGCGGGACGGACTTGTTGCCTATGTTTGCTGACGGCTCGGCAGCATTAGCAGGCCTGAGGCAAGAAGCAAATGACCTCGGCGTTACAATGGATGACGTCAGTGCCAACAAGGCTGCTGAACTTGGAGACTCAATTGAGAAGTTGAAGACTACTTTTGACGGTATGAAAGTTCAAATAGGCGAAGCACTGGCCCCGGCAGTTATCAATCTGGCAAATAGTTTAACTGAGCAATTAAAACCAGCTATTGCGTGGTTATCAGAACATCCTGAAGCCACAGAAGCATTTGTGAAATTTGGGTTGGCATTTATAGGTGTTGGTGGGTTGCTCCTGATAATTCCGCAGGTAGTTAGGGCTTTCAAAAGTATCAAAGTTGCCATCATGGAAATAAACGCCGCCATGGTGTTCCTCCAAGCCTTGACAGGTGTTGGTCTTGTGAAGGCGTTAGTTGGAGTGGCAGCGGCAGGTGCCATTATCTTTGGCATGAATAAGGTTGTAGAAGCTAATACAGAAGATATACCTGGGTTTGCGGATGGCGGCATCGTAACTAAACCTACGCTGGCCATGGTGGGAGAAGCTGGCCCTGAAGCGATAACCCCTCTCGGACAAGGATTTGGCACTACTGTAAACGTTACTGTTCAGGGTTCGGTTATGTCTGAATACGACCTCGCCCAGAGTATCCGCTCTGCCCTGCTACAAGATAAATCACGAAACGCTAATCTAGGGTTGGCTTGATATGATATTACCCACATTACAAGTAAGAATTGCCTTTGATAGCGAACCCTTCGCCGAAATACCCACTTGGACGGATGTTACGGCTGATGCTATTTCATTCTCCACCAGGCGAGGCAGGCAGAAACAACTAGACCGCATTGAGTGCGGTGTAGCCACTATTATACTTACCAATTCAAGCGGTAATTACTGGCCCAGTAATACCGGCGGGGCTTACTACCCTAATATTAAACCATGGAAGCGTATAAATATCCGGGCCACTTATAGCGGCGCAACTTATGACATCTTCACCGGT
>NZ_JBAZDW010000063.1:0-7232 GCF_041654235.1 Dehalococcoides sp.
GTTTCTATTTATCCAGTAGACCACCCTACGGTTATCGAAAAATCCGCTTCAAGGACGGGGAGAAGGAACGCACCAAACTGGAAATTGATCCAAATCAGGCCGGCATTGTGAGTTCTATGTTTAATGACGTTTTAAATGGTAAGGGACTGACAGAAATCGCCAAGGAATTAAATCGCAAAGGTATAGATGCTCCTCGTGGCAAAGGTTGGGGTAAGACGGGGATACGAACTATTCTAGCCAATGAAGCTTATGCTGGTACCTTTGTCTGGGGACGTAACAGTAAGCGCGGATTAACCCCAATTAGGGTGGAAAATGCCTGCCCGGAAATAGTGACTCGTTCAGTTTTTGATAGTGCACAAGCCTTAATCAAGGATAGAGCCCCCAAACGCCTTCATCCTAAAAGAGCATCCAGTCGCTTTCTATTAAGTGGTTTCACGTTCTGTGGTCATTGCGGGAAAGCAATGATCGGCCAGGATGCCAAGAGTGGCAAATTTTCCTACTATGTATGCGGCACGTTAAATAAGAAGGGAGCCGGTTCTTGCCCGTCACATTATTTCAACAGTCGCGCCTTTGAAGAGACAGTCGTGAAGGTTATAAGGGAGAAAATATTAACCGAAGAACATCTTACGCGCTTGGTTGAAATGGTTAATCTGGAAATGGATGTAAACTCGAAAGAATACCAGAATGAGCTTGATGCCGTTTTGGAAGAAATGAATGACACCGATCGTCGCCTGGAGAGGCTTTATGATGCAGTGGAAAATGGGAAGGTTCCACTCGCCGACCTAGCCCCGAGAATTCACGATCTAAGACTTCGTACTGAAAAATTACAGGAAAGAAAAGTACAGGTTACGAACATGTTATCGGATAGGCGGGTCGAACTGGCTTCCCCTGAAATTGTCAAAAGCTATGTTAAGGATATGCGCCGGTTATTGGAGGAAAGCGAATTGACGGGGAAGCGTTCTTTTCTGCGAGGCTTCATAAAGAAAATCGACGTCATCGACCGACAAGGAGTAATCCATTACTTGTTACCTATCAATGGTGTGCTGGAGGAACGGATAGGAGTTCTTCCTATCGTACAGTATGGTGGGCAGTAGTGGATTTGAACCACTGACCCCCTGCGTGTGAAGCAGGTGCTCTAACCACTGAGCTAACCGCCCAAAGAACTCAGGCCGATTATATCTTATAGACAGGCTAAATTCAACGCATCTATAGCTGACGGTCCAGCCCCATTTTGCCGAAGGAAATATAATACAGCAATTTATCAGCAGTATTGCCGCTAAGGTTGCCGATACGTATCATGCGCAGATACAGGTTTATAAAACCTGATTTTTCGGCTCCGTAATCCGCTTCAAACTTGCCCTGCATTTTTGCAGAAGGTTTGGCGGCAGTGTCTGCCCAGTGCTGGGCAAAGAGGACTGCGCCCAGCTCCTCCGGTGGGCAGTTACCAAAATCACCATCCAGCAAGGCTTTCACTTCTGACTGGGAAATGCCGCTTTCAAGAGCCATTTTGGTATGGGCATAAGTGCAAAAGCGGCATTCATTAACCCCGGTTACCGCCAGCATCAACCGTTCCCGAAAGGCCGGGCCGGGAAATCCGCTTAAACGGGATTCCTTTAACTTACGGCGGTTTCTCAGGATAAAACCAATATCGGAGAAAAACTGGATGGGGTTTGAATATGTACGCTTGGGGAATTTCTTCATTGTATCTAATTTTAACCTAACAGCCGTTTTTTCACAAATAACGCCACTCGTTACCGGCGGGTTGTCTTTGCAGTATGCACCCGTAGTGCTTATAAAGCTTCCGGCGTGACTAAGCCTTTTTCATAGCTGCAATACGCTTAATGGCCGTTTGTATATCTGCCTCGCTCAGGTCATGGTGGCAAACAGCCCTGACCCGGCCGTGACTACCCTTGGTAAAGAGTAACCCGGCCTGCTTGGCCTGCTCTAAAAATTCGTCAGCACCAAGACCAAACGGCGGGTTGAAAATGACAATATTGGTTTGGACAATTTGTTTATCCAGCGTATGGTTATCTATATCAAACAGACTTTCCGCCAGAGTTTTAGCCATAGCGTGATCCAGAGCCAAGCGCTCTATCATAGTTTCCAGCGCCACAATACCGCAGGCTGCTAATACCCCGGCCTGACGCATGCCTCCGCCCAGCATCTTGCGGAATTTTCTGGCCCGGTTTATGGTTTCTTGGTCAGAACACAAAAGTGATCCTGCCGGTGCCGACAGCCCTTTTGAAAGGCAAAAACTGACTGTATCCATCCCCTGACAGAGTTCCTTGGCTGAAACACCCAGAGCCACACAGGCATTGAACAAACGGGCACCGTCCAGATGGACCTTAATACCCCGCATTCTGGCCAGATTTGCCACCCCGGCGGTGTAGGACGGGCTTAGCACCGCACCCCCGCAACGGTTGTGGGTATTTTCCAGACAGATAAGCCGGGTAGGCGGAAAATGAAGATTTGAGCCGCGTATAGCATCTTTTATATCTGCCAGATGGATAGTGCCGTCAGGTTGGTTTGGCACAGCCCGCATAACCACACCTCCCACTGCTGATGCCCCGCCTACTTCGTACCAGAGTATATGGGCTTCACTCCCCAGTATTATTTCATCACCCGGGCGGGTCTGGGACAGGACTGAAAGCAGATTACTCATGGTGCCGCTGGGGGTAAACAAAGCGGCCTCTTTACCCGTTTTCCCGGCTGCCATTTCCTCCAGACGGTTTACAGTGGGATCTTCCCCAAACACGTCATCTCCCAGAGGGGCATCGCACATGGCTTTTTTCATTTCGGGGGTGGGACGGGTAACAGTATCACTCCGAAGGTCTATAATTTTCATCTTAACCTCCCCTGCTTGTTAATACTATTATAATCCATCCGACAGGCGTAAACTGGTATTTTTTAAGGAATTAGGGTATGCTGAATGCTTCACATGAAAGCTAAAACGTATCTCCTGTTGCTTCTTGGGGTGTTTGGCATTGCTGCGGCTTCGGTCTTTACCCGTCTGGCAGATGCACCGCCTGTTATAATCGCCAGTTTGCGTATGCTTGCGGCTACCCTTTTACTTTTACCGTTTGCCGCGAGGCCTGTATATCTGGCTATAAAATGTCTTTCACGGCGAAACCTATTGCTTATCATTCTAGCCGGGTTTCTGGTGGGCATGGACCAGTTTTTCTGGGTGAGTTCGCTTGAATACACCTCTATTGCCAGCTCGGTTATTTTGGTAACCTCACACCCGGTACTAGTAGCCATTATGTCTTATATAATGTGGCGGGAACAGCTTAACCCGAAAGCCATCTTTGGGGTGCTGGCGGCTTTCGGAGGCATGGTACTGATAAATCTGGCCACCACGCAGGTGGGTGAACAGGCATTTTTAGGCAATATGCTGGCTATGGCGGCCACCATTCCCACCACCGGTTACCTGATTATTGGCCGCCAGATGCGTAACAGTATAGATTTCCTGCCCTATATCACTCTGCTTTACGGGAGTGCCGCTTTCTTTTTGCTGGCGGGCGCATTTATCAGCGGTGATAGCTTCGGGGGATATCCCGGCACTACTTACCTGATGATTTTCCTGCTGGCAGTAGTTTCCCAGCTGGTAGGCCATTCTTCCCTTAACATGGCTTTGCGGCTGGTACCTGCTCTGGTAGTTTCGGTAGCCATACTGGGTGAACCGGTAGGTGCCATTATTCTGGGATATCTGTTTCTGGGCGAAGGCCTTACCTTTAACGAATTTCTGGGCGGTATGCTGGTATTAGCCGGCATACTTATTGTTATGTTAAACCAGCCCCGCACTAAAAAAATGGAGGCTGAGATACCGCGTTGAGTCCCCGCAATGTTTATTCCCGACCTGAGGTTATTGGCAAAAAAAGCATAGTTCTGGAGGGTAAAGAGATTCACTATACCCTTAGAAAGAGCCGCTTTTCAGACCTTATCCGCTTGGCGATACGCTCTGCCACCGGTTTGGTAGTTACCGTCCCCCACCAATACAATATGAACGGTCTGGACGATATCCTGCTACAACGTTCAGCCTGGATTTTGAAACACCAGAACAAAATGAACGCCAACCGCTTTGTGCTGGAGGACGGGCTGCATGACGGACAGCAAGTTCCCTATCTGGGCAAGCTCTATACCCTGCGGATAAAAGAGGGCGGAGAGCGAGGCCATGTGAGTCTGGCTGAAAATACAATCCATCTGCTTACCGGCGACAAAACTCCGGTTGAAGTAATGGAAAAGTGGTATCGCCACCGGGCTGCCGGGATTGTCAAAACCTGCCTTGAGAAAAATGCCGCCAAAATGGGGCTAAGCTTTGGCAGGCTCTGCATACGCGCCCAAAAAACCCGCTGGGGAAGCTGTACCTCTATGGGTGACCTAAACTTCAACTGGAAACTGGCAACCATACCACCGGAAGTAATGGATTACGTGGTAATCCATGAACTTTCCCACCGGGTGGAAATGAACCATACCGACAGGTTCTGGGTAATAGTTGAAAAGTACTGCCCGAACTGGAAAGCCCTGCGTAAACAGCTGAAAACCTACGAATAAAACCCTATTGCCATATACCCGGCGGCTTCCTACTCAGCCAGAAAATCTCCATACATATCTCCGGAATGTAAAATAGTGAATTTGTTAATATCCATAGTTTCTTCCCCAATACATATTATTCCGGTATATCAAGATTCATCCGCTTTGCTTATAGAATAGGTTGACATATTTTCTATTTACCTTCAGAATAGCTTTAATATTATGCGAGGGAGGAAACTTGAAAGTGTCTAAGAAAAGTTTTTCAACCAAAGAAGCTCTAGCAGTAGCTAAAACACTTGGCATTACCTTTAAGAATTATGATATAGAACAGTTCCGCATGGGCATGGACGTAGAGCTGGAACATGGTACCAGAGACCCTCATACCAATGTCACTAGTGATGACCCGGTAATGACCGGAAAAATAGCTCTGGCTCACTTGAATGAAATAGAAGATTACTATACCCGCCTGGCTAAAATGGAAGCAGAAGCAGGAGTAGAAGACTAAAACAAGATGAGGTTCACTGAAGGGCATTTCAAAGGCTGTCAGGAATACAATTGTTACTATCAGGCTTTACTGCCAAACGGCAGTCCCAAGGCAATTGTGCTGGTAGTTCACGGTCTGGGTGAACATTCAGGCCGTTACAGTGAACTGGCCCATTATCTGGCAGACAGAAGTTATGCCGTTTATGCTTATGATCATTTCGGCCATGGCAAAACAGACGGCAAAGCCGGTTATGTATCCAGTTACGATGTATATATTTATGACCTTATCAGCGCCTTCAGTATGGTGCAGGCCAAGCACCCTACCTCTAAAATATTCATCTTCGGCCACAGCATGGGCGGCCTGATTACCGCAGCCTATGCCAGCAAGAACCAGTATGATGCCGCCGGGCTTATCTTCTCCAGCATTGCCCTAAAGCCTAATACCGGCATGCCGGGCGTTATTAACCAGCTTATTAAACCCCTGTCCAAAATTGCACCGATGCTGGGAGTACGTAAGATTAACGCATCCACTATCAGCCATAACAAAGATGTAGTCAAAGCTTACAATGAAGACCCTCTGGTGCTTCACCACCGTATGAGTGCCCAAATGGCGGCCGAATTTCTGCGCATTTGCCAAGACCTGCCCGATTTTCTGAAGAATATCAGTCTGCCCAGCCTGATTATTCACGGCGAGGAAGACCATCTGGTAAATATAAAAGGCAGCCGTGAGCTGGTCCAACGGATAAGGTCTAAAGATAAAACCCTGATAACTTACCCCGGTATGTACCATGAGGTATTGAACGAACCTGACTGCCCGCAGGTCTGGAATGACCTGTTTTTCTGGCTTGAAAATCATATCTGAGGCCAGTTTGACAAGTGCCTGCCCGATATCACATATATATCAAACAGGCACTTTCTTATTTTAAGTAATTTTTCTGATATCTCTGCTGTTTACCGGCAGGTTGCCTGTTACCTGTATTTATACTACAACCTGCAAACAGTCACTCATGGTAAAGTGCCTGAATCTTGCACAATATAAAAAGGGGGCTAAAAGCCCCCTTTAACGGTTACTTACAGGATTACAGAAAAGCTATATCTTCTTGCCCAGACGCAGAGCGCCATAAGCAATAACCGCACCCATCAGGGCGGTGAAAAGCTGGGTTAAACCCATCATTCCGGCAATCTTGTCAGCCACATTTTGTTCTATAAAAAGGTTCAAAATCAGGCTGGAAGTAGCCCAAAGGAAAGCAAACTTCAGAACGGCGCCCACTCCGGCACCCAGCCAGAAACTCTTGCCGCAAAGCACACTGAAACTTGTAACCAGCAGAGCATTAGCCGCCATGATGAAGGGCACCATGGGAGCCATGACTATTGGCAAAAGACCGGTAGCCAAAGCAATAGTACTGGAAATAAGGCCGATAGCCACTGCATTTTTCCAGCCGAGTGTTACGGCACTGATAAACAGGACGGCATTTACCAGTGAACCGGTCAGATACTGGTTGCCCAACAGGGGGGCGGCAGTGGCCAACCCCAGCATAACCAAAAAGGCAATAACAAGCTCTTTTCTAAGGCTAATACTCTGGACATTGAACATTTATTTTGTTCCTCCCGCGTATTGATTTATTATTTGCCCTTAAACTACCGGGCGACTAGTATATTCGGTATGCAACAGTTTATGAGAACGCTTGCCAAGTGGTTTCTCCAGATAGTCAGCATATATTTTCGCTATTGACGGGTTATGGTGGGAACACCGCTTGGGCATATTCCTGTCTTCTTCGTAAAGGGCTTCACCGCGTTTTTTCTTCAGACTGGAATCAAAGCGTATGGGTTGGCCGCCACCGCCGACACAACCGCCGGGGCAAGCCATAATTTCTATAAAGTGATAGGGTGAAGTTCCCTCTTTTATCTCTTCAAGCAAAGCTCTGGCATTACCCAGACCGTGAGCTACCGCTACCTTCAGTTCCAACCCATCTACATTCAAAGTAGCCGTCTTGACACCCTCCAGCCCGCGTACCGGTTCTATATCCAGATTTTCCAGTTCGCGTCCGGTTATCAGCATATAGGCACTGCGGATAGCCGCTTCCATAACGCCACCGGTAGCCCCGAAGATGGTAGCCGCACCGGTATAAAGACCCAGCAAGTCTTCGGCAGGTTCTTCATCCAGTGAAACAAAATCCAGACCGGCCTCTTTTATCATGCGGGCAAGTTCGCGGGTAGTC
>NZ_JBAZDW010000064.1:0-6947 GCF_041654235.1 Dehalococcoides sp.
GATGGGAGCTATGGATGGGGTGGGGTTATCATCATTTATGCGGTCTATAAATACCAAGCCGGGGTCACCCGTTTTCCATGCCTGGTCTACAATACAATCAAACACACAGGCGGCATTGAGCCTGCGGACTACTTCACCGGTATGGGGATTAATAATGTCATAGTCTTCACCACTGCGCACCTTGGTCATAAAGTCTCTGGTGACCACAACTGAAATATAGAAATTAGTAAGGGCATTGGGGTCACCCTTGCACGAAATAAAATTGAGAATATCCGGATGGGTTACATCCAGAATAGCGGCGTTACACCCCCGGCGCACACCACCCTGACGCACATAATCTGCGGCGGCGGCAAATATATTTATTACCGAAACCGGTCCTCCGGCCACTTCCGTCAGCTCACCCACTTTGTCTCCGGCAGGACGCAGGTCAGAGAAAGAAAACCCGGTGCCACCCCCGCTTTTATGAATAAGAGCCGTCTGTTTTACGGCATCGAAGATAGATTCTATGGAATCTTCTACCGGCAGGACAAAACAGGCCGAAAGCTGGCCAGCCTGCCGTCCGGCATTCAACAAGGTAGGAGAATTAGGCAGGAACTCCAAGCGGGACATAGCCTGATAAAATTCCTCTTCAATACGGCTGGTATCCGTACCCGGTGCATATTTGTGTTCGGCAGATGCCATCACTTTGGCAACCCGGTGAAACATATCTTCCGGCGTTTCAATCACCCGGCCACTATCATCTTTTTTAAGATACCTCTTCTCCAGTACCCTCTTGGCGGTAGTGGATAAACGCACATTTGCCGGAATTGATTGTCTGCCGAATCCTACTGTCATCTAAAAAACCTTAACGGCCTTATCACCGATTCGTTTCATATCCAGAGTAAGTACTACTACGTTATTCAGGTATTTGCGGGCAACCACGGCGGCTTCTTCCACTTCTTCCTTGTTAGCTGCCCGCCACGGGCAACCCGGAATTGGGAAATACGCATCTATACGGAAAGACATATCTTTATCTATACTGGCCAAAAACTGGGCAACCTTTTCTATCTCGTCTTTGGCAATATAATCAGGTATATACACCACTTCCACGTGAAGTTTGCGGTCACCCAGACCAGCATGTATTTTCTTCAGATTTTCCAGCGCAGATTTATTTGAACGGCTGGTATAATCACGATAAATATCTTCGGAGTAAGCCTTCAGACTAAAAATAATCTGGTCAATATCTGTAAGATCTGGCATCCTGATACCATTGGTCAGCAGGATATTGAAAGAACCATATTTTTCATGAACGGCCTTGGCAAGTTTAGGCAGTTCGGGGTCAAGTACCGCTTCAGTACCCAGAAAAACCGCGTATTTTATAGTGTACCCGTCTATCTTTTCCATGACCTGGTCAAAAGACAGAAATTCAGTGGGAGGAGATTGTCTTTCACGGGTAATGATTTCGGCTACCGGGTCATCCAGCAGGCCAAAATCATAAACCTCGTAATTGGTATAACAACCACGGCATTTTAAATTACATTCAGTCCAAAAATGAAAATCCATTGAATGGTAACTTGGCTCATATGCCAGATGATAAACCTTCATTCAGTCCCCCAAACATGATTAGCAAGCCTCTTGGAAGGCTCGCCTTTATAAGTATAACACTGTTAAAATACCCAAACAATAATCGCTTTTAGCAATCTAACTCTTTGTTTGCTAGAATTTATTGTACCATATGTTTTTGCTTTTAGCATCAGGTTTTTTAAATATTTCCCTAAGCATTCCGGATATTTTGTATCAGCTTAAATCCCCAGCAGTATCAAACCGAAATGCATAGCCAAAGTAAGCCCGGTTGTCCAAACCGCCACCCCGGCTGATATCCAGATAAATAGCTTAAGTCTGTCTGCACTTAGCATAACACCCAAAAAGGCAGCTATGGGGGCACTGGTCAGCACGGGAGATAAAATGCCTAACCCGATAATCCCATATTTCAACCAGACTTTGTACAAACGGCCTGAATGAAGTCTTTCCTGCAGGGCAGAAATGATTTGGGCAAACAGGGCTGAGAGGCTTAACGTTGCATCACCGGTACGATTTTTATCCAGCCAGCGGTTTGAGCCGCTGCGTACCCGCTCTGCCAAAAGGATTATAATACCTACTCCAACCAGAGTGCCCCCGATTACCAGCAGGATAACCAGCCACGGGTCTAAACCCCAAATCAAACCTATAGGTATCGCAAGCCAGATTTCCACCAGTGCCAACAAAAATACGCCGATTATTTGAAAAAACATCTATCTATAAACCTGTACTTTCAACTATCCTTGTCTTTTGAAACCTGTTTGACATATAACCGCGGGGAGGTGGATACAACCTCTTTCAAAGCCAGTATCCGGTCTTTCAGTTCCTTCCCGCAGGCATCTGTTTCCAGATATTTCTCAAGCAGGGTTTTATCCAGTTCTGAAACCTTATCCCACAACCCCAGCGGTTCAAGCAAATCATGTACCGCCTGGTTGTTATACCCGCTGCGTGAAACCTCTTTGTAGCTTAATGCGTGTTCACTGCCAAATACCCGCCCAAGCGAACTAGCACGGCAGTATTCAATGATAGCCTCTTTGAGGCTTTCTATCCGGGCTTCAATTTCATTTTTCCGTGACTGAAGCATCACATATTCCTCTACCGCTAAGGGTATATCTATAGGTGATGCTTCGGGTAACTGCGGAGGGGGTGCATATTTGTGGCGATACAGCGGACAAAGATGGGCAAAGTCACACGGGCAAAAATTGTTTTCGCAGGCAGGGAAAATGGCCTTTTCTATTTTTCCGGCTACTTCCAGCACCAGCCGCCGGGCATCAGCGATAACCTCTTTACTTCTGGCAGGACAACGCATAACTGTATTTGAACGCAGGTGATACAGGCAAAGTTCACCTACCGGCAAATACCAAATCTGCTCTACCGCCAGCTGGTAAAGGCTTAGCTGGAGGTTGTCTTGAACGTATTCAGCCGAAAACAGGTCTTTATTACTCTTGTAATCCACAATACAGAGTTCACCTGAGGGGAGTTTATCCACCCTGTCTATCTTGCCGGTTAGTTTGACTCCATCCAGATTTACGGTGTACTTGTGCTCTACTGCCAGCGGCATATGAAAATCAGCCCGGTGTATGCGATGGAATTCCGCAAGTATCTCCCTGCCTAACTGGCGGTAGTTTTCTTCTATTTCAACAGATTCGTATCCTCCAGACCGCCAGTGCGACTGGTAATACTCCATCAGTTTTTCCAGACTGAGGGGTGGAGGTACTTTTACCCTGAAAAAATGCTCGGCACAGTCATGCAAAGTTGTACCAAAACTAAAATATCCCTTTTCTAACGGTTTCAGGCCATCACTATAGAGAAAACGGTATTTTAGGGGACAGCTTTGGTACTGGTCTATCTGGCTGTAAGAAAGGGGACGCATAAATACTCCGCCTGTAAAACTGATATAATATTAAAGTACATTATAGCCTTGTTCTCAGGGCTATGGGAAGGTGCAAGATAGGCTTGGAAGATGTATCTTACCTTTTAGCCCTTGCGGGCGGACTGGCCGCTTTTTTCTCACCATGTGTACTGCCAATGATGCCCATTTATTTGGCCAGTCTGGCCGGAGCTGATGTCCTTGATGCCCAGCCAAACTCCATTACTTCTTTTAAAGCCCTGCGGCATTCAATAGCCTTTGTAGCCGGTTTCAGCCTTGTCTTTACCAGCCTTGGGGCTTTATCCGGGCTGGGCGGGGTTATCATAAACCCCAGTGACCTCTGGGTAAGGATACTTTCCGGGGGAATGCTTGTTATCTTTGGCACATATATGCTACTCAGCCTGCGTTTTCCGTCCCTCAGTTTTGAAAAGCATCTGGCCAGTCAGCAAAACCTGAGAACCGGGGGATATATCAGGTCTTTTTTAAGCGGGGCGGTTTTTACCCTTGCCTGGACGCCCTGCATAAGCCCAATGCTGGGAAGCATACTATCCATTACATTCGGAGGGGAAAGCCCGCTCTATGGTTCGGCTCTGCTGGCTGTTTTCTCTCTGGGTATGGGCATTCCATTTGTACTGTTGGGACTGCTCATTCAAAAGACCTTACCGCTCGTACATAAAATCAGCCGCTACTCAGCTGCTATATACGGTGCAAGTGGCGTGATACTGATATTTATTGGTATACTTATACTTGGTAATCGAATAGGTTTTTTCAGCACTCTGCAGATTTGAAATGGAAAGTAAACTTATAGCCCTCAGTTTCCTGCTTCTTAGTAGCCTTTGCCTGTCCGCCTGCAGCCAAACCACGCCAGTTCCGGCTGACAATGGTGAACAACCTGTGGCAGGCATTAAAATAAACAATCTGGCACCTGATTTTTCCCTGAAAAACCTTACGGGTCAGGAAATAAGGCTAAGTAACCTGCAGGGTTCAGGGGTAATTTTAAACTTCTGGAAAATAAGCTGCAGTTACTGCAAACAGGAAATGCCTTTCTTTGAAGCGGCCTACCTAAAAAACAAGGCTCTCCCCAGCGGCATTAAGATTCTTATGGTAAATATAACAGAAAATAAATCACTGATAGAGCAGTTTCTGAAGGACAACCGGTTTACCTTTCCGGTACTGCTGGATACCACCGGTGCTACAGGGCAAACCTATAATGCCAATTATATTCCCATTACCTATTTTATAAATGCCGAAGGCATAATAAAAGCCATAAAATTCGGGGCATTTTTCAGCCAGACAGATTTTGATAACCAGCTAAACAAGATAAACTAAGAACTAAGGAGTAACCAATGACTGATATATTAAACGAAGCATCAAATATAGCCCAGTGCAAGGAATGCCCCTGGTACCGGGCGTGCACAACTCCCATGCGCTACACCTCTGAAGATATCCGCCGTCAGGTGCAAAATGGCGGTCCGGGTATGAATGCACCTCAGGATGAGGCTGCTATGCAACAAATGTTATCCATGGCTTCCGCCGCCCAAAACTCCATGCTGGAGGCTTGCCCCATTTTCATTGAACGCCTGCGGAATAACCCTAAACTGGGGCAGAAGCTAAAGGAAATGATGCAGAACTGGAGTCAGGAAATAAACTAAAGAAGCGGCTGGCTGAAATAGGTATCCACGATATAACGGGCTGTTTCGGCTACCGCTTTTTGAACTTTTCCGGTTAACCCCTGTTCCATCTCAAGGGGAATGTATTCAGGCTTAACTGCCAGTACATCTATTCTCACGCCCCCGTCAGCATGAAGCTCTTTTAGCATATTCAGAGTGGGCATAAGGTGTAGAGAAAAGTCATTTATCTTTTCCGGAGATACCTGGTCTACCGTTAATAGCCCCATTTCCCCTACTCCCAGCCCTGTTTCCATAGCATCTACCAAAACTATAACTTTAGGCTTGGTGTCGCTTATTATTATGTTAAATAAAAGCTCTCGGATAGCTGTGCCCACATCCATAACGCAGGCAAAAGAAGGAACCCGGCTATGGGTATTTAAGTAATCTGCCACAGCCGGGCCAAAACCGTCATCACCATAGAGTATATTTCCGCAACCGAATACAACCACCGGACGGGAACAATACTCCGGTAAATAATCCATATTTAGTTAGAGTAAGTCTGGACCAGCTGGCCGTTTGCATCAACTATATCCAGCCTGACCGCTACTTTGCCGTTAAGCTCGTGAGTAGAGCAGGACAAGCAAGGGTCATAAGCCCGTATAACCATTTCAATTTCATCTAAAATAGTTTCGTTGTATTTGCCACCCTTGATAAGAGTTTGGGCGGCTTGTTTTACGGACATGTTTATAGCAGCATTGTTCATAACAGTAGCTACCACCAGATTGGCATCGGTAACCAGACCATTTTCGTCCGTAGTATAGTCGTGGATAAGGGTGCCGCGGGGGGCTTCTACACAACCCACTCCTCGACCGGCTTTGGGAGTTACCGGTACGCGGGTATTGGTGCTGGTAATTTCGGGATCAGAAAGAAGCTCTATCACTCTTTCTGCATTGTATAAAAGCTCTATCAGGCGTGCCCAGTTGAAAAGGAGTGATTGCTGGGCAGGACGGCCGAATTTAGCCCTAAATTCTTCCAGTTCTTTTTGAGCCAGAGGGGTAGCAATCCGGTCACAGGCATTTATACGGGCCAGAGTATTTACCCGGAAAATGCCGGAGGGATTGTCCAAATCCATATTGAACTCACCCAGCTCCTTGGCATAAGGGAATTTGGCGTAACTCCAGTCTTCTACCCGTTCGGTAATGTGATCAAGGTAATCTTTTGGAGCAAATTCGGTAAACTTGCCGTCAGGACGCATAAGGCGAAGATTGCCGTCATACTGGTTTAGAGCACCATTTTTATCCACCGTACCCAAAAAGCCGGTCTTGATAACACCTATTTCCTTGATCAGGCCTTCATATTTGCTGAAAAGATTTTCTTTGGCATAAGCTATGGAGAACTTGGAGAACTCCAACAGCTCTTTAGCCATTTCCATCATTTTTTCACGTTCAGTTTCAGTAAGCGGTTTTGAAAATCCGCCAGCCACAGCCGCTACAGGGTGGATATCTTTTCCCAGCAGGTAATCCAGCATTTTTGAGGCCAGATGGCGCGAACGGATAACCTTCTGCCCCAGTTCAGGCATCTTCTGGGCTATACCAAAAACATTGCGCATGGAGTAGTTTTCACCCGGACCCATTACAAGGTCTGCTCCAGCTAAAAAGAAGAAGTGGAGAATGTGTTCTTCCAGATAAGCGGTGGCATTAGCCAGCTCACGCAGTTTGCGGCCGGCAGACGGCGGGGTAACCCCGAAAACACTGTCACAGGCCTTAGCAGAACACAGATGGTGGGAAAGCGGGCAAACACCGCAGATACGCGGGGTAATACGGGGCATTTCCTCTACCGGACGCCCTATACAGAATTTTTCAAAACCGCGAAGCTCTATAATATGCATGCGGGCATCAGATACATTACCA
>NZ_JBAZDW010000065.1:0-6928 GCF_041654235.1 Dehalococcoides sp.
AAAGGATACACCCGCCAGACAGATAACCGTCAGGCTAAGAAATAGTCTTGCCCTATTCTTTTTCATAAGTTTCATCTGTATCAGTTTAGAAAATATGGCCGCCAAGTACAAGTGGCAGGATATGCCCCCCTAAATATCCCAACCTTAAGTCCCTGTATCAAACCTTTGTTACAAATACTATATAGCCTTTTGACGTTATTTTTGCTATTATATGTCTTATAGCCCATTCGCTACCCCTGACTTGGAGACTTTGTGGCATATATATTTAATAAAACCCGCCCTGATGCAGTTGCCGATATGCGGGTAACTACTGCAAAACCGTACCCGTTTTTTGAAAAACTTCGCTCCCCTCTGTATATAAATGCCATTTTCCTGATAATAGGAGGAGGGGCAGGTGCGGCCCTTAGCTTTGTTTTCTGGATACTGGCCGCCCGTTTTTTTACGCCCTCGGCGGTTGGGCTGGCGGGGGCAGTTATATCCGCTATATCCCTGCTGGGTACTGTTTCGCATCTGGGGCTGGGATTCGGGATTATCCGCTTCCTGCCCCAAAATATTTATCCGGCTAAAAGCATTATAAATTCTTCTATCAGCCTGACCCTCATAGTTTCCATACTGGCCGGGGGTATCTTCCTGCTGGGATTGGGCATTTGGTCACCGGAACTTCTCTTCCTGCGCCAAAGCCCCCTGCTGGCAGTTTCATTTTTGGCATTCACCGCCGCCACTGCCCTTAATTCCATTGCGGATAACAGTTTGATAGCCCACCGCCATTCCGGTTACTCTACCCTAAGGGTAGTAGCAGCCAGCGGACTTCGTTTGATACTGGTGGTAATTCTAGCCAGCCTTTTCCCCCAGAACGGTATTTTTTCTGCTTGGGGCATAGCCCTGATAGCCACCTTATTTATGGCAATTTTCGGCTTCATACCCAAAGTCTCCGGCGGATTTCGCCCCGGTTTTGAGATCTGTTATCCTTACCTCAAGTCCAGCTTCGGTTTCTCACTGTCCAACAACCTATCTCAATTTTTAGGTTCAGCACCGGCCTTGCTTCTGCCATTGCTGGTACTGGGAATTTTGGGTGCAGAATCCAATGCCTATTTTTACATAGGTTGGAGCACTGCCACCGCCCTGACCACTATACCCGTCTCCATTTCGACTTCCCTATTCACTGAGGGTTCACATGATGAAAAGGGGTTGTCTTTGCATATCCAAAAAAGCCTGAAGCTAAGCTTGGGGCTTATTATCCCGCTGGTTATTATATTATTCCTGCTGGCAGACAAAGTGTTGCTTTTTTTCGGACAGGAATACGCTGTGTCATCTAGCGGTTTACTGCGGATAATGATAGTGGGGCTTATACCCCAGTCTTTAAACGTAATCTATATGGGCAGTTTGAGAGTAATAAAACAGCTGAAAAGGCTTATGCTGATAAACTGTCTGATTGCCGGGCTGAGTCTGATATTAAGTTTCGGGCTTATTCCTGTAATGGGTATCAACGGGGCGGGTTTGGCCTGGGTGATTGCCCAATCTGTTTGTGCCGTTTATGTTGGTTTCAGGTTGATTACCAACAGGAGTACCTCCGTTTAGTGAATACCCCAAAAGAGCCGAAGAGTATCCTCCTAACCCTCAGGCAGCAACTCTGTTGCGGTTGCGGTATCTGTCAGGCTATCTGCCCTGCCGGTGCCATAAAGATGCAGATTGCCCCTGATAAAGGCATTTACCTGCCATGGCTAAATACATCTCTCTGCCGAAGCTGCGGCAAATGCCTGAAGGTTTGTCCGGGTACAGGTATAGATCTGGACAGCTATTCGCAAGCAATTTTCGGCGGGGCATCGCCCTCTTTAATCCAAAATAGTTGCTATACTGCCTTCAGCAGTGACCACCTGCAACGTAATCTTTCCACTTCGGGTGGGGTAGCTACCGCTCTGCTAAATTATGCATTGGAAACAGGGCTGATAGACGGGGCATTGGTGAGCGGGGCTAATCCTTCTTCACCGCTTACTCCCGCAAGCTTCATTGCCCGCACACCGGAAGAACTGAAACAGGCTGCCGGTTCTAAATATTGCCCGGTTGCCGCCGCTTCAGCCATATCAGAAATAACAGCTAAACCGGGGCGTTACGCAGTGGTAGGTTTGCCCTGCCATATTCAGGCTATCCGCAAAGCGGAAAACCAAAACCCGTTACTGAAAGAGCGTATAGTCCTGCATCTGGGTATAGTCTGCTCCAGCACCATGAGCTTTAGAGGAACAGAATACATACTGAAACAGCAGGGAATAAACAAAATTAACTTAATAAGCCTCCATTATCGTACCGGCGGCTGGCCGGGGGATATGCATCTGGAGATGGCTTGCGGAGATACCCTGACTCTGCCCCTAAGAAACTATCATCCCTATCACGGACACGGTTTTTTTAGCCCGCGCCGTTGCCTGATGTGTACCGACCAGCTGAACGAACTGGCGGATATCTCTCTGGGAGACGCCTGGTTAAGGGAATTGGAATATGACCATGAAGGTACATCGGCGGTGATAGTGAGGGGTAATACCGTACAGGATTTTTACCGGAATGCAGTCCGATACGGGTGTATCAAATCTCAGCCGCTTTCAAACAAACGGGTGATGGAGTGGCGAAACAAACGGCAGGACTACGCAGCCAAGAAAAATATTCTGCCTCTTCTGGGCTGGAAACTGCCCGAATACTCCCACCCCTGCCCCCCTGCCCGCAAAATAGCCTACCTTTACACCTGGGAGCAGATAATAAACTATCATCTGGGAAAGACCAATTCCCGACTGGTTATAGAACCGGCCAAGCACTTTTGGGTTTGGCTGACCCGCATAGCCGAAAAATTTATCAGCAAACAGGCTTCCCGCGGCTGATTACCTCTGCCACCCTTTGACCGTACACAGATGCCCTGTGATTTATTATTCCCAGCCGTTCCTTTATCCGGGTGCTTATTGCAGGGCAATTGGCTGCCATACAGGATAGTTTCTGTTTAAGCTCGTCTTGGATATCCCGTGGATTTGGCTTTTTGATATCTACCAGATAGTCAGACTGCCCCAGATAGCTGCCCAAAAGTTTCCAGTATTTTTCCTGATACCCCAGAGTCAGGGTGGGGATAGCCTGTGACAAAGCAGCAATACTGGCGTGCATGCGGCAGCTTATAAAAATATCACATTCCCCTATCAGTCCTTTAACAGTTTCAGACGGATAATCCCCGCTGAAAACATGCACCCTGTTTTTATGCTGCATACGGGCATAAACCTCGTGGCAAACCCGGCTGTCATCAGGATGAACGTGGGGAATAAGGTAAATACCGGCATCAAACGTACTGGCGGCAAAATCTGCCAGTTCGGCTATCAGCATCAGATATACTTCCGGTTTGTCAGCTGCCGAATCAGCAAATATATTTTTCAGCTCCATCTGGAACAGACTGGGGGAAATGCCTATGATAAAGCGGTTATCATTTTCCACCCCTTCAGCCATAAATAATTCTTTCACAACTTCCCTTGAAGCAGGCGGCATGAGAAAGGCCATATCCGCCCCCAGATAGAGGCGCTCAGGTTTAAGCCCCAGTTTAAGGAGATACTCATAGCTCAGCTCATCTCTCAGGGCCACCAGCTTTGCCCGTGAAAGTATATACCTACCCATAAAACGGCTAACCGGTGTATTGAAAGGTCCGATATCCACCGGAGCAGTCAAGAGCGGGCAACCAAAAGCCCGCAAACCCGCCCAGCTTTTCAGCAAGTTCAGGCAGACACACACAAACCCGTAATCAGTCTCATTTAAACAGTCCACGTTTATATGCAAAAGGGCATTATAATGGCGATAAGGATTTTTAGCCGGTCTCAATTTATAGTAAACAGCCCTAAGCAGGCTTTTGGGAATAAGCACCAGATAGCTGAAAGTATTCAGGGTTTCACAGTTTCCATTAGCCCAGGGGTGGGAAATCAGCTTTAAGCCTTTGCTTTCCAGATAGCAGTATCGCTTGGGGGCAAAGCTGAAATACTCCAGCGTAAGTCCCGGCAGGCACTCACCCAGACAGTGTTCCAAACCGCGTACAATGGCCTGAAAACCACGGCTTTCAAAATCTGCATTGGAAAGCACCAGTATACGGGGCGGTTTATTATCCGGATTTTCTTTCATAACCAACCTCCTTAAGACAGACCATGCCCGAAGCTATACGGTCAGGAAAGAAATAGGCCAGCGGGCTGAAAACCACCCCTGCCGCCAGCCAGAAAGCCCAGTAGACAGAGGCAAGCGCTGCCGAACGCTTCAGGAGATACGGCCACCAGACCCTCTCCAGACGCAGACGGTTTCCCCGAACCAGATATCCCATTTCCTTAAGTTCAAACGGCAAATAACCGCACTGGTGGGCAGAGCCATCTTCATTGTGGTTACCTTCCACTCTGGAAAAACCTACCGGTGTGCTTAAAATAACCCTTTTACGGGCTATTTTCTCCAGCCTCAAAATAAGATTCAGCCCTTCATCTTTAGGCAAATGCTCTATGAGTTCCAGACAAATAACCGTGTCATAGCTTTTATCAGCCAGATTCAGGTTAAGGATATCCCGGCAAAAATACTGATGGTGGCTGGATTTGTTTTTGGCTTCAGCTATAAGAATGGGGTTTATATCTACCCCGCAGGTTTTAAAGGACTTGCGGCGGTTTAAGAAAAGCATCGCCTCCCCGCCTCCGCAACCTATATCCAGCAAGCTTTCACCGCCGCCTTCCAGCCAGCGGCTGACCGTGTTTAGGCGGGACAGGGGGACATACCCCCCGTAGCGATGGCTAAGATTTAACAGTTTTTTTACAAATACCCTGTTCATGTCGCCTCCCTGTAAATCCCCTCAAGGCGTCCGCAGATAACCCCCCAGTCAAATCCCTTCTTGACCAATTCCCTTCCGTTAGCCCCCATGGCAGACCGTCTGGCGGGAGATTGTAAAAGCTCTAGAATCCGCTTTGCCAGCTCTGTTTCATCACCAGCTTTTACCAAATAACCATTTACCCCTTCTACCACCTGTTCGTGTATACCGGATATATCAGAGGCGACAACCGCACAACCCGAAGCCAGTGCCTGCAGCACCACTGCCGGTGAAGACTCTGCCAGAGAAGGCAGCACGAAGATATCTGCTGAAGCAAATACCATTTGCAGATCATCTTGCGGCAGACTGCCGCTCAGGAAAACAAAATCCCCAAGGTTATATTCAGCTATCAGGCTAGATACCTTTTTGGGGTAGGCAGCATGTTCCAGTGCATCCAGACCGTGCTCAGCCATAGGCCCGGCCAGTAAAAAAGCACACTTGCGGAAACCGGCTTTGTTTACCACCAGATTTGCCGCCCTCACCAGATATTCTACCCCTTTATAAGGCACTATCCGCCCTACAAACAGGACTAACAACCGGTCATCTATGCCATATTTTCGGCGGATAAAACTGCATCGGGAAGCAGGGTTGAAAGCCGAAGTATCCACCCCGCAGGGAAGAAGCCTTATCCTGCCCGGGGCCGCCCTTTCCCTCTCAAGTATGTTTTTAATCCGGGCTGACTGGGCAATAACCCGGTGAACGCGTTTCATAATAAAGATATCCAGTTTGCGGCTTAAACGGTCTTTAAAGCTACCCCTTTGCATAACCCAAACCGGAGAATGCACAGTGTAAATCATCTTCTCCCGTTGCGAAGGCAAGACCAGTACCAGTACCAGCCCTACCAGAGTACGGTGAATATGGATAACTTCAAAGCTATTCTTCTTTATGTAACGGCGGGCTCTAAGGCTGAAACCCAGCAGGTTCAGCACCGAATAAATATTGGAAAGCCACAGACTGGAAGAACGGTGAGCAACCAAACAATGCAGGCGGATTATCTCTATCCCTCCTGTTTGCTCACTCACCAAATCAGCCCTGTCCAGACGTATATCAAATATAACTACCCTGTTGCCTCTGGCGGCCAGACCGCGGGCAGATTCAAATACATATCTTTCAATACCCCCATACCCCACCGGCGGAGTTTGCAGACTGCCGCTACCCAAATGAAGTATATTCATCAGATACCGCACTTCCAGCAAGGGCGGCGAGGACGGTCCGGCGGGGGGTTGAAAATAAGCTCGGTCAGGCCGCACACCATCCCCCAGCTCTGAAATACAAACGCCAAAAGATGGAGCGATACCGGACGAAATTTAAAATGTCCCAGAGAATACAGCAAACCATACACCGCCGGGAAAGGCGGCCAGAAACGCAGAATCAGCAGGCCGTTTTTCCATGCCAGCCGTGAATTGCCTTTGCCGTACCAGATATACTGATGAACCACATTTTTAAAAGTGGTACGGTGATGATGTTTGACACGCACCGCCGAAACACCGAAAACGCAACCGCCGCTTAAGGCACGGCGGTTAAAATCCACGTCATCTCCGGGGCTTATAAAGGAGTCAAAGCCATATTTGAGTACTATATCCCGGCTAACCAAAGCTGCCCCAAACCAGATGCCGGCAGGATTGGGACGGCAGGACAGAAAATCTGTAGCCGCCCTCTCCCAAAAATTACCCTGCCCAGCCCCTTCGGTTCGGGCATATATACCATCCAACTTGGCTTTCTTCAACTCTGCAAACATCTGCCCAAGGGCATAAGGCGGCAGTTCCACATCGGCATCTACAAACATTATGTAATCATAGCCGGCTATTTCCGAACCTATCTGGTGAGCAAAGCTGGTTCCCCTGCCACGGTCATTCAGTATGTGCTGGGTAAAAGCCGCCGCCAGCGAAACCGTTTTATCCGTGGAATCCCCGTCTACCAGTATTATCTCGGCCGGACTGTTCTTCATTATGCTCTCCAGACAGGAGCCGATAGTTTTTTCAGCATTTCTGGCACAAACTATAACAGACAACGGTACATAGTCTTCCACCTCAGTTTGCCCCCTGATTAAAGTAGATATTCATTTCCCCGTTCTGGTAG
>NZ_JBAZDW010000066.1:0-6879 GCF_041654235.1 Dehalococcoides sp.
CCCGTCTCCCACCCGGCAAACAGACTGGGCGTGGATACAGCTGGCAAGCGGCTCGGCCAGAGAGGCTTCCTCGTCTGAAACATGTTCAGGTATTATGTTAAGCCCAACCGGAAGGCTTTCAGGGGGAAGTGCCATATATTCGGCCAAGCCCCCGTCATAGTTAAAACCGATTATTTTTACCTTCCGGCACAGGTTCTCCCTGCCCTGCAAGCAGAGAGGGCAAACCCCGCAGGCAATACCGGGGTAAACCTGTACCCGGCAACCTGCCTCAAAATCAGGGTGTCCAGAGCAGACTACCTCGGCGGCTATTTCATGCCCCAGTATCCGGGGGTACTCAAGGTCACGATGCCCCCGCCGAAACATCTTTACGTCTGTCCCGCAGATTGCGCAGCAAAGTACCTTTAGCAGTACCCCGCCTTTCGGGCAGTATGGAGTAACCACCTCTGCAAGCCTTAGTTCACCCGGTTTTTCCAATAAGACTGCTTTCATATTTCACCCCGCCCAATAAAAAAATCCCCAAACCACCAAGGTTTGAGGATTCAAACAAAAAATAAAACCCCAAACCTTTCGGCTCAGGGATTTACCATTTCCCACGGCCATTTTCCGCGAAACTCTATGCCGGCAGATATTCTGGCTTACGGCTCAACCTACTCACCGGGCCTTCCCGTTTCATTCTAATAAAACAGTGGCAAATTCCAGTTTTCGTCCCCGTATACAGCGGCGGGACCGCACCTGATTTTAACAGGCTTCCCTTTTAAGCTTTTGTTACAAAGCACCGGCAGACCTTATTCAATTAGACTTGATTTTAATTAGTTATTACTGTTTTGTCAATCCCCTGTTTAAAACAATATTATCCCCTAAAACCAATGACACGGATGTAAGTTGGCCAAAGAGCCGAAGGGGTGGTAGAATAAATCTGCTTATCCGCCTGTGAACCCGGCGGATTGACAATGTACTATATGTTGCAAGTATAATATCAGGAACTAGGTCTTTTAAATATAGGCGTAAATATTTTAAAAAAGAGACATATATGGCCAAAACAAAAAAGCCTGTAGAAAAACTGGAACCAGCCGAGGAAACCAAAAAGGACGGTAAGGTAGTTTCTACCAAGCGCACCAAGGGCAGTGAGTTTTTTTGGACACAAAGCCGCTGTACCGGGTGTAACCGTTGTGCCAGCGTCTGCCCGGTAGATGCTATCAAACTGGAGCGGGATAAAATGCCCACCAAGCGGGTTGGCACTTCTCCCTGCACCCGTGCCTGCCCTGCCGGACTGGATATCCCCCGCTACGTGCGTTTCGTAGCTGATGGCAATGCTCCAGCCGCTACCGCCGTTATGAGAGAAAAAATACCCTTCCCTTCAGTGTGCGGCTATGTTTGTTTCCACCCCTGTGAACTGGAGTGCCAACGCCAGAAGTTTGATGAGCCCATTGCTATTCGGGCACTCAAGAGATATGCCGCTGAAAATGATGACGGCAGTTGGAAAAACAACCTCAAAATTGCCCCGCCCACCGGCAAAAAAGTGGCTATTATCGGTTCAGGCCCGGCCGGCCTTACCTCTGCCTACTTCCTGACCCTGCTGGGGCATGAGGCTACTATATTTGAATCCATGGAATATGCCGGCGGCAAGATGTTTTACAGCATACCGGAACATCAGCTGCCCAAAGAGATACTCAACAAAGAAATTAAGACTATCACCGACTTGGGTGTGACCATTCATACCTCCTGCCAGGTACAATCCGTACAGACCCTGTTTAAACAGGGCTACGACTCGGTTTTGCTCTCCACCGGGGTACTTGGCGTAGACGAAGGGCTGTTGCTTCCCTGTGATGAAACTGCCAAATCAGACCTGATTAAGGGCAATGATTTCCTGAAGGGCATAAAATCAACCACTAAAGAAACCCTTGGCGACAAGGTAATCGTAATAGGCGGCGGCAGTGAAGCCTACAATAGTGCCTTTGCCGCTAAAAATCTGGGTGTCTCCGAGGTGAATCTGGTTTGCAGCCGCCATACCGGCAGCAAGGAAGCTTCTCCCGAAGAAGTTGACCGCGCTATAGATGCGGGCGTAACTGTTCAACCTTCGCTGGATTTTGTAAAGCTGGTAAAGCTAAATGACAAGATTGAGGGAGTTGAACTGTTCCGTATCCGTTCTTACGGATATGACAAAGAAAATAAACTCCATTATGAAATAATAAACGATACCCGCCGTTTGATATCTGCAGATACCATTATCACCACTGTAGCCCAAAATGATAAACCCGGTTCGGATTATCTGTCTGTGGTTCAGCCCGGCGTATTTGCCGCCGGTGACGGCATCAGCGGTGCCCGTTCGGTTATTGAGGCTATGGCCGCCGGACGTTCGGTAGCCGGTCTGATTGACAAATATTTAGGGGGCGAAGGCAATCTGGATGAAACTCTGGCTCCGCCTGAAAAAACCATCAAACCACTTGGTGAACCCAAGGGTCAAAACCGCTCTCAGGTAGAGCTTAATCTGGTTAAACAGGCCGGCGGTGACAAGGTGGAAATTGAAAAAACCCTGTCTCCCAATGCTGCCAAAAAAGAGGCTCAGAGATGCCTTAGGTGTGATATTGTCCATCAGGTACATGACTATAGTCTGGATACCTCCAGTTGCACTTACTGCGGACGGTGTGTAGATGCCTGTTACTGGGATGCTATTACCAACGGTTACGGTTATGAGGCTGCCGCCAAGAAACGCAAGGCAGAGGCAGCCGCTCTGGAAGAAAAGAATAGTGTATACAACTACGCTATCCGTATTCTGCCCATTGCCATAGGCCTGATGATACTGGCCGCTGCCATTGCCAAACTTTCTACTTAAAGAGTTAATGCTATTATTTGCAGACTGCCGGCTTCAAACCCGGCAGTTTTTTTATGCCCGAATTTTCCTGCAGAGACTTGATAACACCTGAAAAATAAATCATAATTCCAGATGAAGAAAGGCAGACAAGATGAAACAGCTAAACGATGATGAAATCTACCGTATTGCCCAAAAACGGGTAAAGGAAAAGAAGGATTTTTACAATCACCTTTCGGTATATGTAGTAATAAACGCCATGATTATCGGCATCTGGGCATTTACCGGCAGCTCGTACCCTTGGTTTATCTTCCCTCTGGGGGGCTGGGGTATAGGACTGATTTTCCACTTCCTGAGCGTTTTCGGCTTTATGCGTGATGAAAGTGACTGGGAAAGCAAGGAAATCCAGAAAGAGATTGGGCGTTTAAAGAAAAACCTTTAAACGCCGGTTATCTCATCTTCGTCAATTTCAGCCGGCAACTGGGTCAGGGCAGTAACCGCCGCAATAGCGGCAATCCGCCGGGTATCGTCAAATATCTCGGACAGCTTCTCTTCCAGAGGCTGTTCTTCACTCATAATGCGTTTCATTTCATCCAACAGGGTAGTTTCCTTCTCAATGAAATGAGTATGCAGATTGCCGGCTACAAAGTTAGGGTTAACCATAACCGCCTTATGGAAAGGAATATTGGTCTTTACCCCTACTATGATGTATTCGTACAGGGCACGCCGCATGCGGGCTATGGCTTCTTCGCGGGTGCGTCCCCAAACAATCAGCTTGGATATCATGGGGTCATACAGATAGGGTATGTTATAGCGGGTATGAACACCGCTATCCACCCGGACTCCGATACCGCCGGGTGAACGATAGCCTTTGAGCTTGGCAGCCGAGGGAGCAAACTCGTTCAAGGGATCTTCGGCATTGATACGGCACTCTATAGCCCAGCCCCGCATCTCAACTTCTTCCTGTTTGAATGAAAGCTCACTGCCGGAAGCTACCATTATCTGTTCTTTGACTATATCTATGCCTGTTACCATTTCGGTAACAGGGTGTTCTACCTGTACACGGGTATTGGCCTCAAGGAAATAGAACTGCCCGTTTGAAAAAATAAATTCAATAGTGCCGGCACCTTCATAGTTAACCCATTTACCGGCCTTTACCGCCACTTCGCCCATCTTCTTGCGAAGCTCAGGGGTAATAACGGGGGAAGGGGATTCTTCGATGAGTTTCTGATAACGCCGCTGGATAGAACATTCCCGCTCACCCAGATAAACTATGTTGCCCTGTGAATCACCCATTATCTGTATTTCTATATGGCGAGGATTGGATATGTATTTTTCAATATACACTTCGGCCAGACCAAAGGTGTTGCCGGCCACTTTCTGAGAAGACTCTATAGCATCTTTAAGTTCATCCGGGCCATTAGCCACCCGCATGCCGATACCACCGCCGCCGCCGCTGGGTTTTATAATAACCGGATAACCGATAGCCGCTGCCGCCTCGGTGGCCTGTTCAATACCTGAAACACAGCCCTCCGTACCGGGCAGTACCGGCACACCCGCCTTTTTCATCTCACGCCTGGCGGCAATCTTGTTGCCCATCAGTTCTATAACCCGGCTGCTTGGACCTACAAATTTAATTCCGGCTTTTTCCAGAGCCAGAGCAAAACCGGGATTTTCAGATAAAAAGCCGTATCCGGGATGAACCCCGTCTACGCCTGATTTTTTGGCCACAGCCACTATCTTTTTAATATTCAGGTAGCTCTCGGACAGCTGGGAAGGGCCGATATGATAAGCTTCATCAGCATATTTTACAAACAGAGCACCTTTATCGGCATCGGAATAAACCGCCACTGTTTTAATACCCAGCTCACGGCAGGCACGCATGACCCGTATAGCTATTTCACCCCGGTTGGCAACCAGTATCTTGTTAAGCATCTGGCTCTATCACCATGATAACGTCTTTGCTGCCCACTACTTCGCCTTCATAGGCATATATTTCCACAACCACCCCGTTTACAGTGGCACAGACATCATTTTCCATTTTCATAGCCTCAATGGTGGCTACCACTTCACCCTCGGTTACCTTATCCCCTTCCTTCACCTTTAGCGAAAGGAGCATACCCTGCATGGGGGAGACAATAGCTCCTGGATGAGAGGCAGTAGGTTTGAGCGCTTTAGGGGCTTCCCCAGCAACTCCAGCCTTGGCAGAAACCTTGACTGTAAAGACCTCTCCATCCACCTCAACACTGTATTCAGCCGAACCACTAAAGGCAGGTACAGGCTTCGCTTCAGTCTTGACCGGTTTGGCTGCCTCAGGTGTAGACGGCAGAAGGCACTCTTCCTTGCACTCACCCTTGAGGAACTTGGCGGCTACCTCCGGATACATGGCATAAGTCAAAAGGTCTTCTTCGGTTTTGAGTATACCCAGCTTTTCGCCTTCGGCTTTCATCTTGGGCAGTTCTGGTTCCAGCAAAGCCCCCGGCCTGACGCTGATGGGTTTTTCATCCCCTATAATAGCCTTGCGGATATCTTCGTTTACTTTACCGGGTATCTTGCCGTAATATCCCATGAGATAGTTTTTGGTCTCTTTGGTCACCTGTTTATAGCGTTCGCCGCTCAGCACATTTAAAATAGCCTGAGTACCCACAATCTGGCTTGACGGGGTAACTAATGGGGGATAACCCAAATCAGCCCTGACTCTGGGCACTTCAGCCAGTACCTCTGACAGTTTGTCAAAGGCATTTTGCTGGCGAAGCTGGCTGACCAGGTTTGATATCATGCCGCCGGGTATCTGGTGAAGGAGCACGCTGATACTCGGCTGGGTGGCTTCGCAGGTATAAAGGCAACGATAAGAGGCACTTATTTTGTTAAATTCCTCACCTATTTCACTCATAAGTTCCAGATCAAGCCCGGTATCCAGTTTCGTACCCTTAAAAGCGGCCACAAAACTTTCGGTGGTGGGCTGGGAAGTACCCCAGGCAAAAGCGGAGAAGGCGGTATCTATTATATCCACCCCGGCCTCAGCCGCTGCATAATAAGCTAAGGGTGCCATTCCGCTGGTACAATGTGAATGCAGGTCTACCGGCAGTTTGACCTTGGCTTTTATGGACTTGACCAGCTGGGCGGCGGCGGTGGGAGTAATAAGCCCGGCCATGTCTTTAATACATATGGAATCACAACCCATCTTTTCCAGCTCCACTGCCATTTCGGCCAGCTTCTCCACGGTGTGAATGGGGCTGGTGGTATAGCAGATAGTCCCCTGAACATGGGCTTTAAGCTCTTTAGCAGTCTGAATGGAAACTTCCATATTGCGGATATCATTCAGCGCATCAAAAACCCGGAAAATATCTATCCCGTTTTTAACTGACAAACGGACAAATTCACGTACCACGTCGTCTGCATAATGGCGGTATCCCACCAGATTCTGCCCTCTGAGAAGCATCTGGAGAGGGGTGTTGGGAGCTTTTTGGCGTATCAGGCGGAGGCGTTCCCACGGGTCTTCGTTCAGAAAGCGGATACAGGAGTCAAAAGTAGCACCGCCCCAGACCTCCAGCGAGTGAAAGCCGGCCTTATCCAGCCGGGCGGCAATATCAATCATGTCACGGGTACGCATTCGGGTAGCTATCAGTGACTGGTGCGCATCCCGCAGAGTGGTATCTGTAATCTTTATACCCATATTATTAACCCTACCGTCTATATTAATAATTCCGGTTGCTGCTCAGAAAGGATAAAAGAAAATACTGAGGCAAAAAGATAGAAAGTGAAGTTTATTCTATCTTAGCCTCCTTGCACTGTCAAGAAACGGCAAGTATTAGCCGTTCACCCCGAAACCCTGAAAATCTGTGTCTTTATAGCTGAAAAAGGCACATTTCACTTCGGCAAATTTCTGGCATATAATGTTAACCCTCCAAAGGTGCTAACCGCCCGCGTGCGGGTATCACTATTTTTATTTATATCCGGAGGAAACTATGAGCCGTTTTGCCGTTTTGTTAGCCGAGGGTTTTGAAGAAATAGAATTCTGCACTATTACGGATATTCTCCGACGCGCAGACCTTGAGGTCAAGATAGTA
>NZ_JBAZDW010000067.1:0-6849 GCF_041654235.1 Dehalococcoides sp.
CACAGGGTTAACGCCTCTTCGTTTTTTCTGTTATACTTCTTCCTCAAAAAAGAAAAACCCTTGTAAGGGTCATTTAATTCTATCCGTTTAGGCTAGTTTGGGTTCATTTATTGCTAGCCGCAACAGTTATACCCCCCCTCATAGAACCGTGCTTGCGCAATTAACGCACACGGCTCCTCATAGAATCATTCACGAAATATACTCTATTGCTGCCGAATGTTCATGATGTTCATATAAATTCTGGGCTGTGGTAACGGAAACTTAGTAAGAAATTTCTCGAATTTCTCACCATCATAAACTGGCAGAACACAAAGAATTCCTTGCTCCCAGTCAAGCTACAGGATGATCAGCCAACCCCGCTTTTTCATTACTATCCGTGTTACCTGGACAGCCGACCTAAAAACTTCTCTGTGGGCTTTCCACAGTCTTGTGCCCTATCCTCTTGGCTGTATCCCGGCCCATACGACGGTACCTGGACAAGCGTCAATCACCTTGCCGGAAGGAAAGCGGCCAGACTCCCGGTAGCTTCCCCTGTATCTATTCTCGTCCCCGGCCTTTTCTCCTCCTCGGGGTTTGGGAGTTCGTCGGGGGCGTCAAACATCTCCTGCCCGCAATAGGCGTTTCAGGGCATGATCAGTGGCAAGCTAGTGAAGGAGACCACACTGTTCTGTATGAAAGTTTTTAAATAATTATAAGTTTAAAAATTGCAGTTAATACGGCTATCTGGCCTATCCAGAATACAAACATCCATTTAATTATTTCTGACCGAACTGATTCAATTTTTGTTAAGAGATTGCCTTCTAATTCGGCCAATTTTTTTCCCGTACGTTCGGATAAAATTTCCATAGTTTCTTCTTTTGTTTTTCCGGTCACTTTGTCCAGCAATTCAATTAAAGCATCAACGCCATCTTCACCAAGTTTTTCTCTGAGAGTGGAAGGTATTTTACTTAATTCTGGGGACACAATACTTAATTTTTAATTTGCTAAGTATTAGTTAGGTATTGTGTCCGTATGCAGTAACAACTGTTTGATCTTACGGGTTGAAGTCCCGTCCGGGAAATTGTCCGATTCGCCCCGGTAGCTCAAGGGAGCGGCGTCTTGGTAACAAGGGGTCGTAAGTTTCCAATTGGCAAAGCAGCAGGCCGTAACGCAAGTGAACCTACAGGTAGCCTCGATAAACTTTAATGGAGATGCCGACCCAGTGGACACATGGGGAAGGCCGAAGACGCGGACTTGGAAAACGGAAGCGGTTCGTGGGATTTCCCGGGGTAGCAGGGGCGGCATGTTGCGGAAGACAAACAGTCCAGTGCTGGAGACCCGATACAGTGACGGTTGAGGGAATCAAACTGGCGCGTATAAGGCAACGAAATCGCGGCGGGCTGTATCGGGAGTCGGAGGGGTTCATAGTACCGTTTGAGGGCAAGGGACAACATAACCCTGCTCGAGGGAAGGAGCCCTACTTTGTTCACGCAACCGAAGAGTGGAGGGATAAGGGATTGCAGAGATGCTAATAACCCCTGAAAACATCAGGACACTACAGAGGAAGTTTTACCGCAAGGCCAAGCAGGAGAAAGCCTATCGTTTCTACGCCTTGTACGACAAGGTATACCGGGCGGACATCCTCAGTCATGCCTACAACCTTGTCAGGTCCAACAAAGGGAGCGCCGGGATAGACGGTGTTACCTTCGAGGCCATCGAAACGGGAGAGGGGATAACCGCCTTTCTGGCGGAGTTGGAAGAAGCACTGAAGAGTAAGACCTACCGACCCGAACCCGTGAAGCGGGTCATGATACCTAAGAGCAACGGCGACAAACGACCGTTGGGTATCCCGACCATACGGGACAGGGTAGCCCAAATGGCCGTAAAATTGGTCATCGAGCCGATTTTTGAAGCGGACTTTTGTGAGACCTCATACGGATTTAGACCCAAGAAGTCAGCCCACCAAGCAGTTGATGACGTAGCCTATGCCATGAACAGAGGGTATACCGAAATCATTGATGCTGATTTGAGCAAATACTTTGACACCATCCCCCATGCCAACCTTCTGGCTGTGGTTGCTGAGCGAATCAGTGATGGCGAGATACTTCGCATCATAAAGATGTGGCTCAAAGCCCCGGTTAAGGAAGAGGGCAGGGATGGGAAGCAGAGGAACATCAGCGGCGGCAAAGGCAATCGCAAAGGCACACCGCAGGGGGGAGTAATCTCACCGTTGTTGTCCAACCTTTATCTGCACCTTTTGGACAGGATATGGAAGCGGCATCAACTGGAGAAGAAACTCGGCGCACACATAGTGCGCTATGCGGATGATATTCTTGTTTTGTGTCGGCGTGGAACCGAACGACCAATGTTGATACTGCGGAGAATACTGGAGAGACTGGGACTCACCCTGAACGAGGCAAAGACGCGGATAGTCAATGCCTTCAAAGGGAAGTTTGACTTCCTCGGATTTACCATCTGGATGGGGAAAGGCAGAAAAACGGGGAATCATTACCCCCATGTCCAACCTTCAAAGAAATCCTTACAAACCATCAAAGACCGGGTTACCCATCTTACGACAAGAAGTCGGGCGATTATGCCGCTTGTATGGGTAGTGAACGAGGTCAACGCCACCGTGCGCGGCTGGGTAGGCTATTTTCACTATCGTAATTGCAGCAAAGCAATGGGCCATATACGGCACCATGTGGAGCAGCGGTTGGTAACGCATCTGCGCAAGCGGCACAAGGTCAGAGACAGGAAGACGGGATACGCAAGGTTTAAATACCGGGCGTTGTACGAGAGGTACGGGCTTTACAAAGTGCCGACAACAGCGGTTTGGACGAGGGCGCATGCCTTGTAGTGAAGAGCATCGGAAAGCCGTGTGCGGGAAAACCGCATGCACGGTTTGATGAGGGAGGATTGGCAAGTCTACTATGGTACGGCTATTTAGGCACCGTCAAACGAAAGGGACGGAAACAGATAAGCCAGCCCAAAGCGGTCATTGCCAGTTCTCTACTCTACCCAGGTCCCCAGAATACCCAGAATACCTGATATGAAAAGAATCTTGATACCCAGGCACTCTCCGATGCCGCGGGATATAGCCCGTCCGCTTTCATGCCGTTGTTAGCAGATTTACATGATTCTATCCTTGTAATGTTCCGCATCTCTGTGAAGATGCGCCACTGCCATGATTAGAATTTCATCTGTTTCTATCACGTAAAGAAGAGCATAGGGGAAACCCTTTAGGATGCAACGTCGTGTTCGCGCGCCTACTTTCGTCCATGCCTCTGGCATAAGCCTTATACGTTCGATAGCTGCCGATGCTTCTTGGAAAAAGCGAAAGCCCAACCCAGGTAACTGGTGGTCGTAGTACCTTATAGCCTCATCCAATTCAAGATTAGCGGGGGATATCAACCGAACCTTCAACGCTCATACCTCTTTCTGATTTTATCCCAATCGATTGCCGCAAGCTCCCCCCGTTTATATGCTTCAAATCGTGCTTCAGCCTCGGCGATCCAACTCTTTTCGATATCTGGATCTGGCTTGTCGAGGCTGTATAAAATGGCCTCAACTAGCCGAATTCGTTCTGTTGGCCCAAGCCCCATGGCTTTCTTTGCTAATTGATCCGCTGATTCCATAATATTCCTCCATTTAACTGCCTAATGTTTGAGTTCACCTGCATTTTGGAGCATAGCGGAAAAATGTCAGGTGGAACGATTTGTTAGCCCAATATTTTATTTCTTAACCCCGCCCCCACTACCAGCCGGAGTCATGCGTTGCACTGAGCTTGTCGAAGTGACGGCGAAGGCGGGATTCATTCTTTTAACCTGACTATTATTTTATCCTTTACATCCGATACCATACTTTCCAGCATCCCGCCCTTACTGGCAAATCCAATAACAACTTCATCAGCCAATTCAATCATAAACCGGTTTCTCTTTTCTGCGGTTTCTGCTGATACGCGCTTTACGTTATCCTCAAACGGTGTAACCATCAATAATCTGCCGGCATCGATTGCCGTTTTTAATACCGGCTCGATTTTTTCTTTCATTCCACGCGCCAGCACTATGATAACCGGCTGTGTGCCGGCAAGCAGGTAATGAAAAACATCCTTCTCTATCTTTGAATGAAAACCGCTTATAACGCAGTTGCGTTTTTCCCGCTGTTCGATGGCCCAATCATAGCATTTGAGCACCACCGAAGCAGGGATTTCTCGGCTGCAGAGAAAGGCGGTCTTGCGCAGTTTCAGTAATTCCGTATTGCCAAACGACGAAACAATCATTCCTCGTCCTCGCTTGTTATGACGCTTTTGCCTGTTTTTGATTCCAATTCCAATGAATAACCCCCTGTAGGGGCAACCCTCTGTGGTTGCCCGTTGGTTAACGGTTGTTCGTTGGTATTATCAGGGCAGGCACGGGGGCCTGCCCCTACATGATGGATTATTCCTGTCATAATCCCAATTCAATGGATTGTACACAATATATTCCCGGATTCGATTCAATTCGTCTATATTGCGGATTATATGTTCAAAATAATTCCTTTGCCATAATTTGTAGGGAAATGGTGTCCACCCATTTTGTTTAACGCCATCAATATATTTTTTTGTCGTCATTGTTTTGAATCGATGCACAATATCCGACAACGACATCGTAGGGGCAACCCCCTGTGGTTGTTCGTTGGTTAACGGTTGTTCGTTGGTTAACGGTTGTTCGTTGGTATTATCAGGGCAGGCACGGGGGCCTGCCCCTACATGATGGATTATTCCTGTCATAATCCCAATTCAGCAGTCCAGCTATGTTGTATTTGCCTTCTTGTTGTACAATGTCGATGATGACTTTGGCATGACCTGACGATCCAATGATCACGATATTGTCCATAGTTTCCTTTGACTCCTAATGGTTTCCAGATAAACCCGTATTCAGGTTTTGCTTCCGGATAACACGCTGTTGCATCTTTCTGACAATACACGTTATTCCAATGGGTTAGGGGCACGAATGCAGAAAATCCGCATCAATTACCCCCGTGTTTCGTAAAATCTTCGGTAGTATCAAGCAGGCTAACGATAGAAATAAGGCGCGGACAACTAACGGGCTTCCAGAAAAATCAATCACGCTTCACGCCCTTCCGCTTGAATGATTTATTCGCTTATTGGAGTCGTTTTCTTATCCATGCAGGATCTCTTCGGCAGTCTAGAACAGCATAGATTCTTACCTCATCTTCCTCAATACGGTAATAGACAGCGAAGGGAAACCTTTTTGAAAGAAGACGGTGGTATTTGCCAAAGTGGGTGCTATGTATGCCCGCAAACAACCTAAGCGATTCGATATCAGAAAACAGGGATTCCAGGAAATAGCTTCCTACGTCCCTTTCTTGTGATTCATAAAAATAAAAACCTTCCTTCAAATCTTTTTTCGCCGATTCAAGGATTTTTATTTTCATGAAACCGAATCCCGTATATCTTTCTTGGCCTGATCCCAATCTACAAACTTGTCCTTGCCATCTCTCAGTCTCTGTTCTCTTTCTTTTAAAACATTTTCATGCCAATAAGGTGAAGAGAAATCAGGAGCACTCCGGCAAATGTCATCCCACAACATTTCCATTGCCTTGAGCTTTTCCTCTGTGGTCATTCCCCCTAGATTGAGAGTCATAGCTTACTTCCTTTCTTATTGGTTTGAAGCCAACGTCCAACTATGCCAACCACCTTCGCCAGAAAGCCGCGTACGTGTCGTGGTCGGTGTGCGTGTGTTTTGTGACTTTTTCTATTTGATTATTGCGACTGTGATGGTGACAGCAAAGTTGATGATGCTTACAATGAGCACTGCCCACAATTGCCAACGTTTGATGGATTCTTCTTTGGCTTCCAGACTCGCTTTCCTAAGTCGGTCAATGTGTTGCAATCCCCAATCAATGATTTCAATCGGTGAACGAGGAGCGTCTTTCTCTGCTCTAAACTGACTTCTGAAGACATCATCAACGGTCAATGCCTCTATTCTTTGCTTTTGGATGGATGGGTCTTCTATATCCAGAATCCATGAAGGACGATGGCGTCCTCCAAGCATTGCTTCTTTCCATTCCCTCAAGCGATAACGTGGCAACCCCTTGCGAAACAACTCACCCCGACTCTGTATAAGCCCTTTGATGTCGAAGTCGTCTTGAAGATTGAGCCGATGTTTTATGCCTTCATAAGTCATCATTTCGGTTTCGTCATTACACGCCAGAATCCAAGTGGCGGAGAGAATACCGAAAACGTCAGGTTCTTTGATGACAAGACGAGTTTGTTTCTTCATGGCGGCTCTTTGTCTCCTCAACGGAATGTCACAAAACTTATGCTTCCCGCAATAGTGACGAGATGGCTAACTACTGTTTATATGGTTTCCAGATAAACCTGTACTCAAGTTTTGCTTCCGGATAACACGCTGTTGCATCTTTCCGGCAACACACGTTATTCCAATGGGTTAGGGGCACGAATGCAGAAAATCCGCATTTTATATGGTAACATTAGTAGCATTATACATTAGTGAAAAAAAGGCGTCAAACAAGAATTTGCCAAAGATGCTGTCAAGAATTTTTAGGTATTATTTTTTTACCTCCAAATAATAAGCTTCTCCTGTTTGTAAAAGCATTACCTTAACATCTGATCTTGTTTCTACTCATGTTTTAAATTCCCGGGGAATTACCCCAGAATTACCCCAATATTTTAAAAAAGCTTAGATAAATCAGAGGACGGAGTCATGCGTTGCACTGAGCTTGTCGAAGTGACGGCGAAGGCGGGATTCATTCTTTTAACCTGACTATTATTTTATCCTTTACATCCGCTACCATACTTTCCAGCATCCCGCCCTTACTGGCAAATCCAATAACAACTTCATCAGC
>NZ_JBAZDW010000068.1:0-6442 GCF_041654235.1 Dehalococcoides sp.
TTTCTAAAAGATCTTTACTGATCATGCAGTCTCCTTTTGTAAATAGCTCTTTTTGTTGGTCAGAATTTTACCACTTCGTATACAGGTTATTCTTCTGAAATTGGGTACCCATCCACTCCGGGTCCAATTTCATATACAGCTCCCCATGGTTCGTAATGTGTCAGAAACTGATCTTGGAAATAGAGTGCACCATTTTTATATACCCAACGATCTACTCGCACATCCGAACCCTCAGCTTCCCAATCAACCTGTTTTATCTCACCGTTTTGCAGCTGAGTATTCAGATAATACTTGGTTTCGGGTGGTTCAACAATGTTAATAGGCCCGGTTGTCTCCCATTCCATCGAACGTCCGTCGTTGGTGGAATAAAATTTCCATTGAATCTGGCTTGATTCCGGATATACATACGCTTCCATTAATAGCCAATAAGATGAATCATTTTGGAATTTTAAGTCCACCAACGGCACATATACCGTAGCATCCAAGCCAGCCAGATTGGAATTGATCTGATTTCCGGCTGTTTTTTCATAATACGAAACCCGATAAGCATGCGGATATCTTTCGAGAATGGGATACCCTCCAAAAAAAGCTGTACGAAATAGGGTCGTGCTAACCTGACATACTCCCCCTCCTACGCCTTCGATTGTTTTTCCATTGTAAATGATCAACGCTTCTGTGAAGCCCGAATCCAGGCTGATCTCCCCCAAATAGTCTGCCATGGAAAATACTTCTCCGGGTGCAACCAGAATACCCAAAAAGCGATTGGCGGCCGTTTTAATATTTTGAATACGGGCACTGCTGGATCCATAAAAATAAGTGCTCTGCTGCTGTATCAATTCCGTAATGCCCAATTCACTGCCTGTGGCAGTATCAGCAACGCTGGGAGCTGTGTAATCGAACACCAGTGTGGCTTCATGCGCACCAGTGGCAATTTGCTGTTGAACTGCAGAAAGACTGGCCGATATATTCAAAGTCCTGCCAATGATCCCATTTTCGAGGAGCTCAATTTCACTGGTAGCATCATTGAAAACAAAACGAGGATTTGTTGTATTAATATTGAATTTCCCTGCCAGATCAGCAAGAAGATTTTGCAGGACAGATTCTTGAAATTGCAAACTAATCAAGAATTGCCCATCCTGACTTTTTTTTACCAATTCCAACATGGGAGAAAGAACATCTGCACTGAGATGCTGCTCTTCTTTTGGATGATTATATTCTTCAGGTACGGTCAAGACAAAATCAGATGCCAGAAATTCGCGAATGGTTTGTGCATAGGGTTCTGCATCCAAAATATCAGGTGCGGTTTCTGCCACAATGAGTGGAATGATTGAATAATTTTGTTGAAGAATTGCTTCTCTAACCAACTGAAGGGTTTGTTCCACATTCAATGCTCTTCCGACCTGCCCCGGAGTGGTGATGACGTTGCTGCCCTCAAACGATAGGCGTGCTTCTTCAACAGGGCGATCAAGATCCTGAGCAATTCTGGTCAATGTCTCAGCGGCAGTAATTTCATTAAATAGAATTGTGGAGGAGATGGATTTGTTGCCACTGAGGATGGCCACCACATCCCCCATCCACACAGCCGGTGATCCGGAACGACCGACCGAAAACGCGTAATCAGCGATTTGCTGAGGATCATAACTAATTCCCATTTCCAGCAGGTTTGTATTCCACATTTGGTCCTGATAGATGAGAGAAATATTCTGGGGCAGGTTGGGGATCACCTGGGTTTGGATGGTTTGCTGGGCTTCCTGTTTGGTCAATCCACCCAGGGCGATACTGTTGAAGTAAATACCGGGGTAGACCCGACCGGCATACCAGATGTTGGAACCTAACAAAAATAGCAAAACGCAGAATATAAATATGAGGGTTCCATAGAATATGGATAATAGGCTTTGTAAAATCAACGATTTAAGAGAGGTTGACCTCTGCGAAATAGGCATTTTTGAATTATAGCAGGGTTGAAAAGCATAATTTGGGAGTCAAAGCATAGCAAAATGCGATAATTTAAGGTTTCTCTTGCCAATTACCTTGACAGCCAGTACGGAACCCGTTAAAATCGACTTCACCATTTGACCTTGTAGATTTGTAAAAGCAAATCGTTTACAATTGAATAGCTGCAAGATTGAAGGCTTGCAGGGACGATGTGAGCAGCGTTACCGGTGCAGTCCAAAACATTAGGAAAGCATCGGTAATTTTATCCCTGAGCCTTGACAGGTTCAGGAGATATGGTTACAATTCTGTCCCGCAATATGGATGAGAACCTTAACAACTGAAGAGTGAGAGGAAAGTGAAAAACCAAAATTCTATTGAGTCAAGAGAACTCAACACCAACTTAGTTGGTGTTCGATTTTTGCGGAGAGTTTGATCCTGGCTCAGGATGAACGCTGGCGGCGTGCTTAATACATGCAAGTCGAACGAAGCTCCTTATCTTCGGACGAGGAGTCTTAGTGGCGAACGGGTGCGTAACGCGTTGGTAACCTGCCCCAAAGAGGGGGATAACAGTTCGAAAGGACTGCTAATACCCCATACGGTCATCAGGGTTAGATACTTGATGATTAAAGGAGTAATCCGCTTTGGGAGGGGCCTGCGTCCCATCAGCTAGTTGGTAGGGTAATGGCCTACCAAGGCAATGACGGGTAGGGGACCTGAGAGGGTGGCCCCCCACACTGGCACTGAAATACGGGCCAGACACCTACGGGTGGCAGCAGTAGGGAATATTGGACAATGGGCGAAAGCCTGATCCAGCAACGCCGCGTGCACGATGACGGCCTTCGGGTTGTAAAGTGCTTTTAAGGGAGATGAGAAAGGACAGTATCCCTTGAATAAGCCTCGGCGAACTACGTGCCAGCAGCCGCGGTAAAACGTAGGAGGCAAGCGTTATCCGGATTTATTGGGCGTAAAGCGCGTGCAGGCTGCTTGGAAAGTTGGATGTGAAAGCTCCTGGCTTAACTGGGAGAGGTCGTTCAAAACTACCAAGCTAGAGAATGGGAGAGGGAAGTGGAATTCCGGGTGTAGTGGTGAAATGCGTAGATATCCGGAGGAACACCAGTGGCGAAAGCGGCTTCCTAGACCATTTCTGACGCTTAGACGCGAAAGCTAGGGGAGCGAACGGGATTAGAGACCCCGGTAGTCCTAGCTGTAAACGATGTAGACTTGGCGTTGGCGGAGTTAAATCTGCCAGTGCCGGAGCTAACGCGTTAAGTCTACCGCCTGGGGACTACGACCGCAAGGTTAAAACTCAAAGGAATTGACGGGGACCCGCACAAGCAGCGGAGCGTGTGGTTTAATTCGATGCTACACGAAGAACCTTACCAGGGTTTGACATGCAAGTGGTAGGAAACTGAAAAGGGACCGACCCTTCGGGGAGCTTGCACAGGTGCTGCATGGCTGTCGTCAGCTCGTGTCGTGAGATGTTCGGTTAAGTCCGCTAACGAGCGCAACCCTCACTGTGTGTTATATGTGTCACACGGGACTGCCGGTTTTAAGCCGGAGGAAGGTGGGGATGACGTCAAGTCAGCATGGCCTTTATATCCTGGGCTACACACACGCTACAATGGTCGGTACAATAGGTTGCCAAGCCGCGAGGCGGAGCCAATCCAAAAAAGCCGGCCTCAGTTCAGATTGTAGGCTGCAACTCGCCTGCATGAAGATGGAGTTGCTAGTAACCGCAGGTCAGCAATACTGCGGTGAATACGTTCCCGGGTCTTGTACACACCGCCCGTCACGTCATGGAAGCTGGCAACACCTGAAGCCGGTATCCTAACCGCAAGGAAGGAGCCGTCGAAGGTGGGGTCGGTGACTGGGACGAAGTCGTAACAAGGTAGGTGTACCGGAAGGTGCGCCTGGATCACCTCCTTTCTATAGAGTACCGAGCAGTCATCTACGGATGGCAGCTCAATTTTCGCAAAACCCCCTCTTTTGAGAGGGGCGATAGAATCTAAGTACTTTCCTTTCACTCCTGAGTTGTTAAGGCACCGCAAGGGCCTTTAGCTCAGCTGGTTAGAGCGCGCCTCTGATAAGGGCGAGGTCTCAGGTTCGAGTCCTGAAAGGCCCACCTGGTTAGAGATACGGGGATGTAGCTCAGTTGGGAGAGCGCCGCCTTTGCAAGGCGGATGCCAGGGGTTCGAGTCCCCTCATCTCCATCAGAAAAATTGGAGCGTATTGAAGAGCGTAAACTTGCAAACAAGGTAATGAAAAAAGCAAACCGCGAGGTAAGAATCAGCGACCCAGCGGAATGCTGGGTCGATTTGTCTAAAGGAACTTAACAAGCGAATATTTTCACAAGCGCTGAATGCGCAGAAATCATTCCGGGCATTCAGCGCTGGCGAAACAGCGCAGCGAACCTTAATAATTGAATAGTATGTAGGCCTAAAGAATACAACATTTCAATATATGAATGTATTAAGTTTTAAACTGAAGTTTCTTAGTGAAAAGAGAAAGTAAAGAATACCGATTTCTCCGCATCACGTGGAAGCTACTAAGGGCTTACGGTGAATGCCTTGGCGCCAAATGCCGATGAAGGACGTGGGTCACTGCGATAAGCCTCGAATAGCCGTGAACAGGCTTCGATTCGGGGATCTCCGAATAGGGAAACCTGCTGTTGCGAACCAACAGCATTCCTTTGTTGAATCTATAAGCAAAGGGAAGGGAACCAGGGGAACTGAAACATCTAAGTACCCTGAGGAAAAGAAATCATTCTCTGAGTAGTGGCGAGCGAAAAGGGAATAGCCCAAACCATCGCAGCTTGCTGTGGTGGGGTTGTAGGACCTAGCATATGGAAGTTACCAAGCAAATTGTTAGCAGAATGGTGTGGAAAAGCCAACCAAAGAGGGTGAGAGCCCCGTATGCGAAAACGATTTGCCTTCCGCTGGGCACCTGAGTACTGCCGGGCACGCTAATCCGGTGGGAATCTGGGGAGTCCACTCTCCAAGGCTAAATACGTTTGGCGACCGATAGTGTACAAGTACCGTGAGGGAAAGGTGAAAAGAACCCCGGTGAGGGGAGTGAAATAGAATCTGAAACCGTAAGCTTACAAGCAGTCGAAGGGCTAATGGCGGGTCTGTTCGCCGGTGAAAGCCGGTTGAGCGCCGCTATGCCTGACGGCGTGCCTCTGGGAGAATGAGCCTGCAAGTTAATCTTTGTGGCAAGGTTAAGGGAGTTACACCCGTAGCCGTAGCGAAAGCGAGTCTGAATAGGGCGCACAGTCGCAAGGATTAAACCCGAAACCGGGTGAGCTACCCATGGCCAGGGTGAAACGAGTGTAAAATCTCGTGGAGGCCCGAACCTACTAACGTTGCAAAGTCAGGGGATGAGCTGTGGGTAGAGGTGATATGCCTAACGAACTCGGAGATAGCTGGTTCTCCTCGAAATAGCTTTAGGGCTAGCGCCATGTGTTAAATATCGGAGGTAGAGCACTGGATGGGCAAGGGGGCTTATAGCTTACCGACCCCAACCAAACTCCGAATGCCGATATTCTAGAACATGGTAGTCTGACTACGGGAGATGAGTTTCGTGGTCAAAAGGGAAAGAGCCCAGATCATCAGCTAAGGTCCCTAAATTCTGGCTAAGTGGTAAACGATGTGAGGTTGCTGTAACAACCAGGAGGTTTGCTCAGAAGCAGCCACCCTTTAAAGAGTGCGTAACAGCTCACTGGTCAAGCGATCTTGCGCGGAAAATTTAACGGGGCTAAGCCAGATACCGAAGCTATGGGCTTCAGCATTTGCTGGAGCGGTAGAGGAGCGTTCTGTTTGCTGAGAAGGTCGACCGTAAGGACGGCTGGAGCGGACAGAAGTGAGAATGCAGGCATGAGTAGCGTAAAACGTGTGAGAATCATGTTCGCCGTATGTCTAAGGTTTCCGACGCCAGGTTGTTCCGCGTCGGGTTAGTCGGGTCCTTAGCCGAGGCCGTGAGGCGTAGGTGATGGACGAACGGTCAACATTCCGTTACCACTTGAATGGAGCGATGGGGGGACGCAGCGAGGTAGGCCAGCCTGCGATTGGTTGTGCAGGTGCATCTGGTGTCAGGCGTTGAGAACTGTAGGTAAATCCGCAGTTTGAGCTGAGACCAAGTGGCGGTCCTTTAAGGCATAAGTGAGTTGAGCCTTGCTGCCGAGAAAATCCTCTAAGCGATGAAATTCGAGTGCCCGTACCGCAATCCGACACTGGTAGACGAGTAGAGAATACTAAGGCGATCGGGAGAACCCTCGTTAAGGAACTAGGCAAATTAACCCCGTAACTTCGGGATAAGGGGTGCCTTTTAGCGTGATAGATTTCTAGAGCGCTGAAGGGTCGCAGAGAACAGGCTCTAGTGACTGGTTAACAAAACCACAGGTCTCTGCTAAGCCGTAAGGCGATGTATAGGGGCTGACACCTGCCCAGTGCCGGAAGGTTAAAGGGAGAGGTTAGCGTAAGCGAAGCTTTGAACTGAAGCCCCGGTGAAC
>NZ_JBAZDW010000069.1:0-6350 GCF_041654235.1 Dehalococcoides sp.
TTTAAATGAATATTGGGCAACTCAGACAGCGAATAATCATTGAAACTCCCACAACTAGCCAAGACACGGCCGGCGGAGTCACCCAAACATGGAGTACTTTCCTTACTGTTTGGGCATCTGTTGAGCCTCTCAGTGGCCACAAGCTTTTTCAGGCTAAACAAGCAAACGCTGATGTCACCGGTATTATTAAAATCCGATATCAATCTGGCATTGAGCCAAATATGCGGATTAAGTACGGCAGCCGGATACTCAGTATTGTTTCTATTATCAATACTGGGGAACGGAATATAGAGCTTCAGATTATGTACAAAGAGGCTCTGGATTAAATATGAACATTAAACTTGAGGGCAAAGGCGAGTTACAACAGACCATCCTGCAACTGGCTAAATCAGTACAAGCCGACAAAGTAGAACCTATCCTGATGGATGCTGCCAAGATGGTCAAGAATGAAATCAAAACCCGGGTACCAGTTAAGACAGGGGCACTCAAAAAGGCTGTAACTGCTAAAAAGATGAAACGGCGTGATTTGTATAAGCCTGCCCCTGCTATTGCTGCTATAGACCGAAAGAAAGCCCCTCACGCCCATCTGGTTGAATATGGCAGCCCAGGACGTTATGCCAAGAGGGGTAAAAACAAAGGGCGTTACTTCGGAGCAATGCCAGCACGCCCTTTCCTGCGTCCTGCATGGGATGCCTCACGTGACCGCGCCCTTAACCAAATAAAAGACGGGCTGGAAAAGCAGATTGCGAGTGCTAAATGAGCTTTGAATCATCTTTTTACACATGGCTTAAAACTAAAGTGCCGCTAGTGAGCAATCGTGTATATGCCGTAATAGCCCCGCAGGATGTCAGTTCGCCGTATATCGTATATACCCTTATCTCTGCCCCTCGTGATTACACTCATGATGGCCCCTCCGGCATAGTTGAGGCTCGGTACCAATTAAATATATGCACAGATACTTATGCTGAGGCTAAAGCAATTGCTGACCAACTCAGGTCAGCCTTAAGTGGTTTCAGCGGATTACTTGAATCGGTTACTGTGTTCTCAGCTATGCTTGACACCGAGCTAGATAGCCATGAGGACAATGCTGACCTGTACGTAATATTTTGCGATTACATTATTTCATATAAGGAGTAAATAAATGACTAACGGGAAGAAAGCCTTTGGGACAATGATTGCCCGAAACGGCAATACTATTGCTGAATTAACCACTATCAACGGCCCTGCAATGACTGCCGATACTATTGAGATGACTAATCACCAGTCATCCGATGATTTCAGGGAGTTCATACAGGGGTTGAAAGATGCCGGCGAAATCGCGCTGGAAGGGAACTTTATTACGGGAGACAGTGACGGGCAAATCGGACTGAACACCGACTTTCTGAACGGCGTAGTTCAGAGCTTTGTAATTACTTTCCCTGGCAATATTGCAACATGGACATTCTCCGGTATTGTAACTCGGATTGAAACTCAGGCTCCGTTTGATGGCAAACTTACTTTTATGGCAACCATCAAAGTAACCGGCAAGCCCACTCTGGGCATCAGTTTATCTACAGGTTTGACTACGCCCTTCTTTGCCATTTCTGAGAGCGCTGTTATCACTCCCGACCCTGCCAATGATGATTACACCTACGTTGCCACTGTGCTGACTGGTGTTTCATCTGTTACTGTTACCCCCACCGCTTCCGCTGGAGTTATTACAGTAAATGGTAATGTGGTTGCGACCGGGGAAGCTTCCAGTGCTATTACCCTGGGTGCAGCTGGTAGTGTAACTGTCATCACCATCGTAGTAACTGAAACCAATAAAGCCCCCAAGACCTATACCATCTATCTGAGCCGGGCTGCCAGTTAAGGAGTGAAATATGCCTGATATCGTAAAAAATATTCCCATTACTCTTGATAAAGTTCGCAACCTCCGGCTTGACCTCAATGCGATGGTCGCGTTTGAAGAAGCCACAGGAAAGAGTGTGTTTAAAATCGGAGCTGATATGTCGGCTCGTGATATACGCGCTCTACTTTGGGCTTGCTTGCGGCATGAAGATAAAGGTTTAACGCTTGAGGCTGTTGGGCAGATGGTAACCTCTCAAAATATCCCTGAGTTAAATGCCCGGCTGGTAGAAGCCTTTAATGCTGCAATGCCGGAGGCTGAAGGCGAAACTCAGGGGGAAGCCCAAAGCCGCTAAACTGGCTGGAACTATGGGCGACCGCAAGGTATGACCTGAAACTCACAGATAACCAGTTTTGGCGGCTTACCTTTAGGGAATATGTAGCCCTGCTTAAACGGATAGAAATTAACCATGAATGGGAAAACTACCGGGCAGGGCTTATCTGTTCTGTGATAGCCAACGTAAACCGAGACGCACGTAAACATCCGAAGTCTTATATGCCAGATGATTTTATGCCCAAGAAAAAAACCACAATGACCGCTGACCAAATGCTTAGCAACATTAAGGCATTGAATATTGCGTATGGCGGTAAAGAGGTATAACCATGGCCGGTGAAATAGGAAAATTATTTGTAACCCTGAGTGCTAATACTACGGATTTTGCCGACAAGATGGTCGGAGCCGATAAGTCACTTGGCAAACTCCAGCGCTCTATTGACGCCACTGGCCAGAACTTCCAGAAGCTTGGTCTGAAAATGGCAGCGGTTGGGGGAGCCATGATAGGCTCCCTCGGCCTGCTGGTCAACAAGTATGCTGAGGCTGGTGACGAAATAGCCAAGATGGCCAAGCGTACAGGATTCGGAGCGGAATCGCTATCAGAACTTAAGTATGCGGCTGAAATGAGTGGTGCCAGCTTGACTGATTTGGAAGGCGCTACAAAGAAAATGAGTAAATCAATTGTAGATGCTTCTGAAGGTTCAGCGTCTATGATTGAAAACTTTGAATATCTCAACCTCAGTGTAGAAGCCTTAAGGGAGTTGACACCTGAAGAACAATTCTGGGCTATTGCCAATGCGATGTCCGAACTTGAAGACCAGACACTGCAGGCTAGTATCGCCCAAGATATATTCGGTGGATCTGGCACTAATCTGTTACCGCTTCTGGCCGAAAGTAAAGATAATATTGCCGCACTTCGCCAAGAAGCCCATGACCTAAATATGGTTTACAGCGAAGAATCAGCGACTGCAGCTGAGCAATTTCAAGACAGCAAAGAACGTCTTGTATCTGCCTTACAAGGAATTGGTGTGACTATTGCCGAGACAGTCATGCCAAAGATTACAGAACTTATTAATAGTCTGACCGAAAAACTTAAACCGGCTATGGCATGGCTTTCAGAACATCCTGAAGTAGTAGACGCCTTTACAAAATTTGGGGCAGTGTTTTTGGCAGGTGGTGCTCTTATGTTGGGCATTTCACAAGCGCTCAAAGCCTTTAGGCTAATAAAGATGGCTATCATGGGAGTTAATGCTGCCCTGGTCTTTATGCATAGCCTAACTGGTGTTGGTATCGCTAAGGCATTAGCAGGATTAGCTATCGGTGCCGGGGCAATAATCGGCATGAATAGCGTAATTGATAACGCTCTGGGTTCAGAATCAGATACTGAATCAGTTCAGACTCAAGTCTATTCAGCCGCCACTGGTACCACAACAATAAGCGCATCTCAAATACCAGCCTTTGCACTTGGTGGTACTGTACCCGGCCCAATAGGTGCGCCCACATTGGCATTAGTACATGGTGGAGAAGAAGTTATCCCAGTTGGACAGTCTAAGTCTCAGACCGGACAGACAGTAAATATCAGTATTAATAATCCAGTTATCAAGGAAGAAGCTGATATTGACCGCTTGACTCAACAGATATCCGAGAAAATGCAACGGGTTTACCAGCGTAATCTCAGACTGGCAGGTGCTTAATGGCGAATAGCTTAACTTTCAACAGCACAGACCTGAGCACTTACGGAGTGACGATTACCAGAATTAAGGATAATCAGACATCATTCAAACGTGATATCACCCAATTAGATACAAGAGCCCATGCTTCTAATGGTAAGCGTGAGTCTCTTAAAATAGACGCTGAATTTATTCTAGTCGGTACCAGTCTGGCAGATGTGCAGGACAAGTTAGCCAGTATCAAACGTATACTAACCGCTGTAGAAACTGGCGAGCTTGTTTTTGATTATCGTTCTGGAGTGTATTTTAACGCTGCCTTAGATGAGATTGACGGCGAAAACCTAACGCAAAAGTGTATCTCCGGCACGATATCCTTTCTGTGTGCCGACCCCTACGGCTATTCCACTACTGAGACTGACCAAACTGACAATATAACCACTGACCCGACCGCAGTCACTGTAACTGTCGGCGGTTCGGCGCTGGCCCTGCCTGTATTTACCCTGACTGCTGGGGAGTCTCTATCCGGGCCTATATCTGTTAAAAACAACGATACCGGCGAAGAGTTGGTCTGGGATAGCAGTATGGTAAGCAGTGACGAGTTGGAAATAGACACCGAGCATTGGGTAGTTAAAAAGAACGGCACTGCATCCATGACAGATGTATCAGGGCAATTTCCCAGACTCTTACCCGGACAAGCTAATCATATTGTAGTAACTGGGTTTGGCACTACCGGAACTTTACAGACTGTATTCCGCAGCAGATTTATTTAATAAGGAGTTATATATGGCTAACGCACTGTACGCAAAAGCAAAACAAGCGTTTCTGTCCAAACAAATTGACCTACTTAATGACACTATCAAGGCAACACTGGTTGATTCAGCTGATTATACCCTTGATCTTGCTAACCACGATTTCATTGATGATGTACCTGCTGGGGCGAGAGTAGCCACTGTCACCCTATCCGGTAAATCCGTAACCGGGGGTGTATTTGACGCTTCAGACCCGACCTTCAGTTCTGTCACTGGTGACCAATGTGAATACATCATTATATGGCAAGACACAGGTACAGAAAGCACCTCACACCTAATTGCCGTTATAGATACCGCTACCGGATTGCCAATCACTCCCAACGGCGCGGATATAAACTTGGTTTGGGACAACGGGGCAAGCAAGATATTCGCTCTGTAAGGGGGGCTTAATGTACGCCATAATTGACAGCACCCAAATGAATAAAAAAGGGCAGGAGTTTGTCCGGGTAGACTTCTACTTTGAAAAAGGCGAACCCCTATATGACGGATATCATGTACGTATGCCAGCCCGTGAACTGACCGAAAAGGAGCTATCCAGTCTTACCGGTAAGGATGGGGCAATCTCAAAGGCTAATTATGAGGCTTTTGTAGAAAAGAACATCGGCTGGGAGATGAAGGATACCCCGTTTAATTGTCACATGTTCGCTAAGCCTGCCACACTTGAAGACCTTGATGATGCAGTACAAGCACGTATCAAGCTTCTAAAGACCAATTGTGCCGAGAATGCAAAGACAGGGAGGGAGTTTAAACCATCACGGCAACTCTGCCAACTTACTGTCTGCTCTGCCAAATACTCCACGGGGTTAAAGGAGATACTGCCCGGCACAGAACTAATGGAGGCCTGATATGAGTGCGATAGATATTGGTTCTGCTGCGATTGATAGGGCCTTGACATTTGGAGATAGTTCTACCCGTATATTAGCTGACAACCCCGCAAACGACACTGGTATTTTAGATACAGTTGAGGTTTGGTTCAATACCAACGCCTCAGGTGTAAAAGTGGGTACGTTTTCAGGGTCAGGCACAGATTATGATGATAGGGATTACGAAACAATTGGCTCTGTAACTGCTGGCTCAAAGCAGACGTTTACTGGATTATCTATCAGCGTAGCAACTGGAGATTTTATTGGGTGGTATTGCTCGGCTGGATATCTAGAACGCAGTGCTACTGGGAGTGGTCAATATTCTAAAATCGGTGATTATTTCGGGAGTGGAAGCAACACCTACACCTTGACAGCCAATATAAACGGAAGCCTCTATGCCACTGGTGCAACCTCTGCCGCTACCATCTCACCCTCAGCCATAGCATCCACTCTTGCTTTCGGTACTGCCAAGATAAATCAGAATATTCTACCTTCTGGCATACCTTCATCTTTAGCCTTCGGAACGGCTAAACTCAACCAGAATATACTACCCGGTGGTATTGCCAGTACATCAGGAGTTGGTGAGCCGTCATTATCGTTTGGTGGGTTTACAATTGCCCCCAGTGGTATTGCGCCAACTACGGCATTTGGTACGCCGAAAATTAATCAGAATATACTGCCAAGCGGTATTGCCAGCACATCAGGGGTTGGCTCACCAACGATTACTGCCATTATACACGGGGTCATTCAGCCGAGCGGAATAGCCCCCACTACGGTGTTTGGCACGCCTATTATCTCAGTTGAAGGACTACATATACCACCCCAAAGCAGATATGTAGTTGAACTG
>NZ_JBAZDW010000070.1:0-6233 GCF_041654235.1 Dehalococcoides sp.
TCTCTGTCAAGGAAAACCCCAGCCTGTTAAAGGCTTTTGTGGAGTTGTCTACCGTGTAACCTGTCTTTTAAGGTGGCCGTTTTTTACTCGGCAATCAATTTCAACGTGGGAGAGTATATCATAGGGTTTAGGGGAAAGCAAATCCCGTTTTAGCTTTGGAGAGGGGTAATTTTCAAAATATCTGGCATATTTTTTGTTATTTTTGCCCATCTGTCATATAACCTTGCATACATACAGTGGTCACATCATGCACTCGTAGAGTTTTCTTTGGTATGACGTAGCTTGATTATTGACAAAAAGTGTCCAACTATATTTTTACTCCCGTCCGAAATAATACCACCAACCATAATTTTGGTTTTAGATTTCTAATGATTCAGATTGGATTTTTTAACCTTGTCAATCCGCCGCATAACGCCAAATGAAGGCATATATATTAAACTGGTGCAATCTTGCTAACAGCAGATTTATACCGCCCATTTTACAGCTAGGGAGCGCATAACGCACACAAGCGGCAAACACGAACTCAAACCAATCTTTAGCAAAATGGTAAAGTACAGCCTTCACTAAATTGCCAACTTTATAAAAAGTTTACACCGACTTACAATATTTTATATTAATTTTGTAAGCCCACGATATAATAGATACATGAAAAGTAATAATGTTTCGAGTCCCAGACTACAGGGTATCTATGAACAATACTATCGTGCTAAACGATTATTGCAACTAGCTCGCCGTTCCAAGAAACCCCATACCAAATTTACTAATTTAATTGCTGCGGTATATCCAGCCCGCTCAATAGTTGAATTGATACTCGAAGCTACTGAAAAACAAGAACTTAAATCTCCTAAAAGCAACGATATTAAAGAAAACAGAAAAAACCTTGAGCTAGAAATCTCTCAAGCTATTCCGTTCTATCATCTCTTGGAAAAAATTCGTATTCACGACTTTCATCGATTTGGTTGTCTTCCTCCAACAAAAAACAAGAGGAGATTTTATGGAGGTCCAGTAAAGCTAATTGCGAACCAAGGTGTTGTCGCATTATTAATAACACGAAATGGACTAAAATGAGTTAAGACAGGAGATTCGGCTATCGAAGGGCAAAGACCTTTATGCCAAAGTAATGATATGTTTTTCGAGGAGAAGAGTGATAAATTTGTTTCACTTGAAGAAATACTAAACGATTACTTGGAAGCAATTCCGAAAGTCATTTCCAATTTTGAGACTTTACTTAATACGACACAATAGCGTCATACGACTGTATTACACGTTAAATTTTTGGTAGCGCATACCGGATTCGAACCGGTGATCTCGTCCTTGAGAGGGACGCGTCCTGGGCCGCTAGACGAATGCGCCATAAGAACGAAGTGGCTGGGGAAGAAGGATTCGAACCTTCCCATACGGATTCAGAGTCCGCTGTCCTACCGCTAGACGATTCCCCAATATGCACACGGATTATACCAGTAAGCCAAGCTACAAAACAACGCCGCATCAATATTTAAAGGTGCGGCATTGTCTTGCTAAAGCCAATTTATGAAATAGGGGTAATTGCAGGAGGCATATAAAGGAAGCCATAGAAAATAACTAAACTTATGCCAAAGCAGCAAAACAAGAAGGCTAATATGAAAGCTATAACGCCGGCATTCTCTATCAGTTTACTCATTCCGTTTCCTATCTCCTATATACATTTTTATATCAGAAATATCATAAATGCTTTTTAATCTTAAGTCAAGAAAACCCTGCATTTACTTCAGCTTGACATGTATTTGCCGAATGGCATAATCTTATCTGAAATGTTAGATTTAACTGAACTTGAAAACTCTCTGGGAGTAAAGTTTGAGCAGCCATCGCTTCTAGAGCAGGCACTTATACATACTTCGTGGGTAAATGAAAACCCTAATCACTCAAGCGGCTCTAACGAAAGAATGGAATTTCTGGGTGATGCCGTTCTGGGTGTTATCTTTGCAGATCGTCTTTACCATGATTTCCCTGATATTCAGGAAGGTGATTTGACCCGTTTCCGTTCCCTGCTGGTGCGGCGGGAGAGTCTGGTAAGGGTAGCTTTGGGAATAAACCTTGGCAAGTATCTCTATCTGGGGCGGGGGGAAGACGTATCCAAGGGGCGTTTCAAACCGGCGAATCTGGCGGGTGCCTTTGAAGCAGTCCTGGCAGCTATATACATAGATAAGGGTATGGATGTAACCCGGGAAGTGATTTTCCGCCTTTTCAAGACCGAAATGGAGCGGGTACAAACCCTTAGTTCCAATATTGACTACAAATCCCGCCTGCAAGAGCTTATTCAGGCTCAACTGCAGCTTACACCCCGCTATCGTATTACAAATTTCAGCGGGCCAGAGCACAATCGTTTATTTATAGCAGAGGTTTATGCAGAAGACAGGGTATTTGCGGAAGGTTCCGGGCGAAGCAAAAAAGAGGCCGAAACCAATGCCGCCAAGGTAGCTCTGCAACAGTTTGAAAACAGCTTTACAGACGAAGATAACATTTGATAAACTTCTAGTATTACAGGAGGATATATATGGGTGGCAGAGATTTTCAATCACGAGAGAACAAAAAACAGAAGAAGGATTCCAAGAAACCGGGAGTTTCGGGTGAATTTTTCCAGCCGAATATAGAACCGGAAGTAGTCCGCAAAAAGAAAAAAGGCAAAGACGTATAACCCGGAATATGAGGCTTTGGCATGCATTGTCTGAGAGCCATTGTCAAAGGGAAGGTACAGGGAGTTTACTTCAGAGACTTCACCCGAACACAGGCAACGCGTCTGGGGCTTTGCGGATACGCCAAAAACCTGGCCAACGGGGCTGAAGTGGAAGTGGTAGCTGAAGGAGACAAAGACGCACTCCTTGAGTTCTTGGATTTGCTCCGTTCAGGTCCTCCCCGTGCCGAGGTTAAAGATGTGGAAACCAGCTGGGAAACAGCAACCGCCAACTACAGTGATTTCCGCATCAAGCATTAACCCGAACTAAACAGGAACAAAGCACTTTAAGTCCAGCGTTCAAGTTCAACGCTGGATGTTTTTATTAACTCCAAATAGTCTGTCTTAATATTCAAGGTACGTGAAACTTCGGTATCCACTTCATAAGGTTCACCGGCAAATATCTTGCCCAAATGCTCAATCTCGCCTTTGGTCGGGTCCCCGTGGCTGGTAAATTTCTGGGTAGCTTCTATAATGCCCATATCAAACGGCAAAGTGAAGTAAAGGTCAGATAAAACCTTTTCAATACCCTGACTGTAAAGTGAATCCCAGCCCGTCTTACCGCTACCGTATTTGCCGGAGGGCAATACCGGCAGCAAATTTGAGATAGAGAAGTTGCCCTTGCCGTTAATAATCTGCAAGGGAGTGACGCTAATCAGAAAATCACTGGACAAGATAACATTCGGCACCCAAAAGGTGGGAACAACCAGAGGCTTGTTCAAAGGGTTATCCACCTCAACCCAGGTGCAATCATTCACATCCAGCAGAACCACTCTTTGAAAGTCGTATGAAAGAGCTTTATAAATGCTCTTCACAGGGGCTCCTCCGGGTGCGCCTTCAAGTATGATAATATCCGCATCACTTATCCTGCGTATGCCGCTAATAATTTTTTGAATAAGTTCGCGGCTGGTGCTGACCGGATATTGCACCGGATAACGGGCACATGGCTTTATAAGGACTCTTCTGGCACGGGAAAGTATCTCCGGTGCCTTAAAATTATATTCGGATGCATTGTATATCAAGAATTTACTCCTGGTTTATCATAATAAGTAATTGGCATGTTAATATTCCGTTGTCTCAGGTCAAACTGCGATTGACATTTTACAGGCACAAGGAACAGGTCAAAATGCCCCTGCCTCAAAAACGCCCCCGACTTGCCGGCTTGGTAAGTCACAAATCGGATACCTCTGTTTATCCTGATATTAAAGCACAAAACCGATGCCTTTATTCCGGCTAAAAAATACTCCACCAGAGTTTTTACCCGGTTAAGCATCGGCAGTTGGCTTAGCCATATTGCAGCTTTTCCCCAGATATTAACACCCGCCTGTGCATTAGGCACCAAATAACGAATAATACGCCTCCAACCATAAATGCAACTTTGGCAAAACCAAAATTGTAGAAATTTGAGGCATACTATTCATCCTGGGCTAAATCCCGGCCGGAAACTTTTCCCTCTATCTAAGGGATTGGCAATTAATTATCTGCAAGAACATCGGCCGCACTCGCAACCTATTCATTTTAGCACAAAAGTCAAGATTTTCAGCTATATTATTTATAATATTTTTGCAATATTTAATGCCAGACTTATCAGAGTAGGCACAGATGCCCCTGAACCACCCTTAACCTGATAACCATTGTCCTTATCCAGATAAGCAGTTCCAGCAATGTCCAAATGAACCCAAGGCCTGTTTTCAACAAACTCCTCAAGGAACAAAGCCGCCGTACTGGCACCGGCAACCGGACCACCCACGTTTTTAATATCTGCCACGTCACTTTTTATCATTTCTTTATACTCTTCAAAAGTGGGTAACTGCCAGATGCACTCACCCGACTGTTTGGCAGCAGCTACAACCTTGCTGTAAAACTCGTCATTATTAGTAAAACCACCACTACAGGCACTGCCGAAAATGCGTGAGCAGGCACCGGTAAGGGTAGCTACATCTACCATTTGTTTAGCTCCCTGTTTGCAGGCATAATCAAGGGCATCAGCCAGTATCAGCCGCCCTTCAGCATCTGTAGAATGGATTTCTACGGTCTTTCCACTGGCCATGCGCAGAATGTCACCCGGCTTGATTGCACAACCGCTGGGCATGTTTTCAGTAGCCGGAACAATGCCCAGAATATTTATCGCCGGCCTTAGTTTGGCAATAGCCCCCATGGCTGTAATCACCGCCGCCCCGCCGGACATGTCAGATTTCATTTCCCACATTTTATCCCAAGGTTTGAGCGAAATACCACCGGAATCAAAGGTAATAGCCTTACCGACATAAGCCATATCAAGTTCATCACTGTCACGCCCGGTATATTTCAGGATAATAAACTTGGGTGCCTGGCATGAGCCCTGCCCTACCCCCAGTATTCCGCCCATTCCTTTTTCAAGCAACTGGCTTTCGTTAAATATTTCACAGTCAAGACCGGATGATTCGGCCAGACGCCGGGCAAAATCTGCCAGATCAGTCGGTGTCATGTTACTGGATGGTTCATTTACAAGGTCACGGGCAGAACATACTGCCTCTGCTACGATCTGCCCCTTTATAAGCCCCTGTGAGGCGCTTGCAAGGTCAGCCTTGTCCCCCAGCACCAGCTTTATCTCGTCAATTATCCCGTTTTCATTGCCGCTTGTGAAATATTTGCGAAAACGGTAACTCCCCATCAGGACACCCCCAGAGGCGGTTTCCGCCAGCACATCTGCCGCCAGCGGCATCTCTCCTAGCCAGATAGCTATATTCTTGAAACTTTTCTTGGATAAAGCCCTTGAAAGCTCACCCGCAGATTTTCGGAATTCATCAGCATTAAATTTATCAGCTTTGCCCAAACCAAATACCGCCAGATAGCGAACCGGAAGGTTGCCCAGAGTATTTACCAGATGAAGTTCACCTGTCTTGCCTTTCAGTTCGGCTTTGGCCTTCATTTCACCAATACAGCCGCCCAGTTTAGCATCCAGTTCCTTAAGCTCAAAGCTCAAATCCTGTCCTTCAAAAACAGGCATAGCCAAAACATCAGCCATAATTGACTGCGGTCTTTGTTTTACAATTTTGATTTCCATTATCTACACTCCTCCTGCTCTATATAGGTTTTTACGTCTTTTATTACACGTGCCAGCACCGGCTGAAAATCAGCCTCGGTCTTTATACGATAACACTCCTCGGAAACAGGCTCAAACATAGGCTTCAGCATCTGATAAATTGTCCAATCCGCATCAGAGCGGGACGCACCCTGTTGCATCCGCCGTTCCATGCGTTTTTTAACTATCCCCGGCGGCAAATCCATCTCTACAACAAACCATTTTATACCCAGCCCGTCGGCAAGGTTATATAAAGGTCTGCGGTCTTTGGCAGTCATGCTGGTAGCGTCCAACACCAGCGATCCGCTCTGCCCAAGTAATTTACCCATCAAGTCATGTATTGCCTTAAATACTCTGGTGTGCTCTGAATCGGAATAAACAGGCTGATTTATCAGAGTTTTACGCAGAGCATCACTTTCCAGTATCACGACCGGAATTTGTTTTGCAAAACGCCCGGCA
>NZ_JBAZDW010000071.1:0-5876 GCF_041654235.1 Dehalococcoides sp.
GTATCGTGTTAGAAATCTCTGCCAAGCGTTGTTCTAGTGCTTCAATACCACAAAGTGATTTTAGATATAACAATAACCTTAGATTGGGTAAAGCGACAAGATCTTGTGGAAGATAACCGATTCGGTTATTAGGAGAAATCTGAATATGACCTGTTTTTAAAGAGATCTCACCAAGAATAGATCGAAATAAAGAAGTTTTACCGGTACCGTTTTTTCCGATAATACCCCATTTGGTTTTATCGGGTATTCGGAAAGTAGCTGGATTGAATAATACACGATCTCCGAATTCGATGGAGATATTTTCAAAATAAATCATACATTTTTTGACCCAAGAATTAACAAAGGCTGGCAGCTTCCTACTCTCCCAGCAGCTTTCGCACACTAGTACCATCGGCCTTTACGGGCTTAACTTCCGTGTTCGGAATGGGAACGGGTGTGGCCCCGTAGGTATCGCCACCAGCCAAAATCATAAACCTTTGTTTGTTTTTCAAGCAACAAAACAAGGAAGCGAATTGTTTGGACATGAGTCAGATGAATCCAACATCATGAAGAAAACCTCGAACGATTAGTACCAGTCACCTGCGCGCCTCTCAGCGTTTCCAGCTCTGGCCTATCAAACTGGTAGTCTACCAGTGTTCTTACCCCATTATGGGTGGGATATCTCATCTTGAGGGGAACTTCATACTTAGATGCTTTCAGTATTTATTTCTTGAGACACAGCTACCCGGCTCGTATTACTGGCGTAATAACCGGTACACTGGAGGTCTCCTCACTCCGATCCTCTCGTACTAGGAGTGAACCCACTCAAATATCCTGCGCTTGCAGAGGATAAGGACCGAACTGTCTCACGACGTTCTGAACCCAGCTCGCGTGCCGCTTTAATGGACGAACAGTCCAACCCTTGGAACCTGCTTCAGCTCCAGGATGCGACGAGCCGACATCGAGGTGCCAAGCCCTCCCGTCGATGTGGACTCTTGGGAAGGATAAGCCTGTTATCCCCGAGGTAGCTTTTATCCGTTGAGCGATGACCCTTCCATACGGTGTCACCGGATCACTAAGGCCTACTTTCGTATCTGCTTGACGTGTCCGTCTAGGCAGTTAAGCTCCCTTATACCTTTGCGCTCTTCGCGTGATTTCCAAACACGCTGAGGGAACCTTTGCACGCCTCCGTTACTCTTTAGGAGGCGACCGCCCCAGTCAAACTACCCGCCTGACACTGTCCGTCTGCTTGATTCAAAGCTAGACGTTAGAATCCTATTCGTCTAAGGGTGGTATCCCAAGGACGACTCCACGGAACCTGACGATCCCGCTTCAAAGTCTCCCACCTATCCTGTACATAAACGAACAGAATGCAATATCAAGTTATAGTAAAGCTCTACGGGGTCTTTCCGTCCTTCTGCAAGTAACCCGCATCTTCACGGGCACTGCTATTTCACCGAATCTCTCGTCGAGACAGCGTTCAGGTAGTTACGCTTTTCATGCGCGTCGGAACTTACCCGACAAGGTATTTCGCTACCTTAGGACCGTTATAGTTACGGCCGCCGTTCACTGGGGCTTAGATTTAGAGCTTCGGGATTACTCCCTGACCCCTCCTCGTAACCTTCCAGCACTGGGCAAGCGTCGGCTCCTATACATCGTCTTACGACTTAGCAGAAACCTGTGTTTTTGTTAAACAGTCCCCTGAACCAATTTATTGCAACCTGCTCTCACGAGCGAGGCACCCCTTGTCCCGAAGTTACGGGGTTATTTTGCCGAGTTCCTTAACGAGAGTTCTTTCGTACACCTTAGGAGGTTACCTCCTTGTCTACCTGTGTTGGATTGCGGTACGGTCACGGGGTAACTGGCTAGAAGATTTTCTCGGGAGCATGAAATCGGGTGCTTCGTCTTGCGACTCCCCGTCACGCCTTGGGTTGATGAAGCGTGGATTTACCTGCGCTTCGCCCTTGACGCTTGGACCGGGACGACCGACGCCCGGCACACCTTATCCTTCTCCACCCCTCCATCGCTCATAACGCGACCACGTGGTACAGGAATATTAACCTGTTGGCCATTATCTACGCCTTTCGGCCTCGACTTAGGACCGACTAACCCTGGGCGGACAAGCCTTCCCCAGGAAACCTTAGACTTCCGGTGACAGAGATTCTCACTCTGTTTTTCGCTACTCAAGCCGGGATTCTCACTTCCTGCCTCTCCAGCACTCCTTACGGTATACCTTCACTGATGCAGGAACGCTCTCCTACCGCTTCCCTTACGGAAAGCCCGCTGCTTCGGTTGAATGCTTAGTCCCGAACATTTACGGCGCAAGATCACTAGACCAGTGAGCTGTTACGCACTCTTTAAATGATGGCTGCTTCTGAGCCAACATCCTGGCTGTATAAGTAATACTCACTTCCTTAATTTACACTTAGCACTCATTGGGGACCTTAGCAGGCGATCTGGGCTGTTTCCCTTTTGACTACGGATCTTATTACTCGCAGTCTCACTTCCGGACTCTAATCGATCGGCATTCGGAGTTTGATAAGGTTTGGTAACCTGGTGGGGCTCCTAGCCTTTTCAGTGCTCTACCTCCGACCGAGAACGTCCGAAGCTGCACCTAAATGCATTTCGGAGAGAACCAGCTATCTCCGGGTTCGATTGGAATTTCTCCCCTACTCACAGTTCATCTCATAAGTTTTCACCCTTAAAGAGTTCGGGCCTCCACGGAGGCTTAATTCCGCTTCACCCTGACCATGAGTAGATCACCCGGTTTCGGGTCTGTATGAAGGAACTAACGCCCTATTCAGACTTGCTTTCGCTGCGGCTTCGTGGCTGTCCACTTAACCTGGCTCCTTTCAAACAACTCCCCGGCTCATTCTTCAATAGGCAAGCCATGACACGGGCATTGCTGCCATCGTGCTCTGACCGATTGTAGGCATCATGGTTTCAGATTCTATTTCACTCCCCTTCCGGGGTTCTTTTCACCTTTCCCTCACGGTACTATGTTCACTATCGGTTCATGGAGTATTTAGCCTTAGAGGATGGGTCCTCTAGCTTCCCACAGAGTTGCATGTTCCGTGGTACTCAGGAACAACTGATGAGGAGGGCTCACGTTTCGAATACGAGGCTTTCACTCTCTTCGGCCGTCCTTTCCAGGACGTTTTTCTACGTCAGTCTCTCTCACGAGGGGGGCAGCCCCCTCCTAGTCGTCCTACAACCCCGCCAGTGCAACGCGCTGCGCTTGACACACTGTCGGTTTAGGCTGTTCCCTTTTCGCTCGCCACTACTTAGGGAATCGTGTTTACTTTCTTTTCCTGGAGTTACTAAGATGTTTCAGTTCGCTCCGTTCCCCTCCCGCCCCTATGTATTCAGACCGGGATGATCCGCTTGTGACGGACCGGGTTTCCCCATTCGGAGATCTCCGGATCTAAGGATGTTTGCTCCTCCCCGAAGACTATCGCAGGCTTACTGCGTCCTTCATCGGCTCCTATGACCAAGGCATTCACCATGTGCCCTTATTATTTTCTTCTCTGATGTACGATATCCAATTTTAAAAAATGGACGGATTCATCTATTACACTAATGTCCTTAAACTCGCTTCCTTATTCAGTTGTCAAGGTAGAAGGTCCTTACCCTCGGTCCGGCCGGCTGGCCGGTGGGGGCAGGTGCCAGACCCATTTAAACGATAATACAAAATGGGTTTACGTGTCCTGCACTAGGCAAGAAGAAAAATGGGAAAGGAAAAACGCTGTGACTGTACTTTTTATTATGCACCGCGACCGATTCGATCGGTTTACGCTCTCTCAACATCGTTGAGGGATTCGCAAACAAAGCTCCTTAGAAAGGAGGTGATCCAGGCGCACGTTCTCGTACACCTGCCTTGTTACGACTTCACCCTCCTCACTGACCACACCTTCAACACGCCCCTCCTTGCGGTTGGGGTATGTGTTTTCGGGTACAGCCAACTTGGGTGGTGTGACGGGCGGTGTGTACAATACCCGGGAACGTATTCAACGCAATATAGCTGACTTGCGTTTACTAGCAACTCCATCTTCACGAGGGTGGGTTGCAACCCTCGATCTGTACTGAGGCCGGCTTTGGAGATTAGCTCCGCATTACTGCTTGGCAACTCATTGTTCCGACCATTGTCGCATGTGTGTAGCCCTGGACATAAGGGGCGTGATGATTTGACGTCGTCCACGCCTTCCTCCGGCTCGTCGCCGGCGGTATCGTTATAGTAGCTGGATTGCTCCGTGGCAAATAACGACGTGGGTTGCGCTCGTTCAAGGACTTAACCTTACACCTCACGGCACGAGCTGACGACAACCATGCACCACCTGTGAAACTGTTTTCATATTGCTATGAAAAAGGATCTAGTTTCTTAGATCTTTCAGCAACATGTCAAGCCCAGGTAAGGTTCTTCGTGTAGCCTCGAATTAAACCACATGCCTCGCTGCTTGTGCGGGTACCCGTCAATTCCTTTGAGTTTCAGCCTTGCGACCGTACTTTCCAGGTGGAATACTTAACGCGTTAGCTACGACGCTGAAGGAGTGAATCCTCCAACACCTAGTATTCATCGTTTAGGGCTAGGACTACCAGGGTATCTAATCCTGTTTGCTCCCCTAGCTTTCGTGTCTGAGCGTCAGTATTATGTTAGGAAGCCGCCTTCGCCTCTGGTGTTCTTCCCGATCTCTACGCATTTCACCGCTACACCGGGAGTTCCGCTTCCCTCTCATAACCTCGATCTTGTCAGTATTGGATGCCGCTCCGGAGTTGAGCTCCGGGATTTCACACCCAACTTAGCAAGACGCCTGCACACCCTTTACACCCAGTAATTCCGGACAACGCTTGCCCCCTACGTATTACCGCAGCTGCTGGCACGTAGTTGGCTGGGGCTTATTCGTCGGGTACTTGCAACGAACACGCCATTTCCTGCGCATTCGCTTACTCCCCAACAAAAGGGCTTTACAATCCAAAGATCTTCTTCGCCCACGCAGTGTCGCTGGGTCAAGCTTTCGCTCATTGCCCAAAATTCCCCACTGCTGCCTCCCGTAGGAGTCTGGACCGTGTCTCAGTTCCAGTGTGGCTGATCATCCTCTCAGACCAGCTACCCGTCATAGCCTTGGTAAGCCATTACCTTACCAACTAGCTGATAGGAGATAGGCTCATCAGGAAGCGGTGGCTTGCACCACCTTTCCTCCGTAAGGAGCGTACGGGGTATTGATCCCTCTTTCGAGGGGGTATCCCCCTCTTCCCGGTAGATAACCTATCCATTACTCACCCGTTTGCCACTAAGGACCGAAGTCCTCCGTCCGACTTGCATGTGTAAGGCACACTGCCAGCGTTAGTCCTGAGCCAGGATCAAACTCTTCGAGCAAAACTATTAACATGAATAGTTGCCTATTCACAAGTTTCATTTCGCTGAAGTTAGTTTGTTACCTAACTTAAAAAACATTACAAGTTTGCAGTTTGCATAGAGCAAACTGCGATGTGGTCGCTTTACTAATAAATCGCACAAGCGATTTTCACTTTCACCATTCTTCAATTTTCAAGGTACAAGACAACGGATATCAATTTTATGAATTGAAACAGAATTGTCAAGCGAAGGGGGAAAAAAAGTGAAAAACGGAAAAGAGTGCCTGAATTGACTATTGTCGGTATAATATCTACAATTGAGTTAAATTAAACAAGTATAATTATTAATTATGTGAAGGTAGGTGTGTTATGTCTGAATTTATTAGGCCATGCGTAAAAACTGATATTCCTGGTGAAAATGCAAAAAAGATCATTGCATTGGATGACAAATACATGATGACTGTCACTAAAGCTTCTCCCTTAGCCATCAAAAAAGCAAAAGGTATAGTATTGGAAGATGTCGATGGAAATATTTTTTATGATTT
>NZ_JBAZDW010000072.1:0-5709 GCF_041654235.1 Dehalococcoides sp.
ATATTACTACTGAAAACCTGAGTTGGGGCATAAAACACGAATACACTGTTATCATCCAGTATCTGCTTCAATCTTACTCAGCTAAAAACGAAGAAACCCGAAAAGAACTTCAGGATCAGGCTATAAACGAAATGCAGCACATGGGCTGGCTGTCAGAAAAAATGATAGATAAAAAAGGCCACCCCCATCTGGAACATGATAAATTTGAAAAAACCCGTGATCATACCAAAATGCTCAAGGCAGACATAGAGTTAGAACACAAGGTAGCCGATAAATATGACCAATCTGCTGCCCAAACAAACGAAAGTGATGTCAAAGAACTTTTCCAGAAGCTGGCAACCCACGAACGTTACCACGCTGAAATATTCAAAGACCTTTTGGAATAAAAATATATTACACTTCGGAGGAACAGGCTATGTACACTGCACGTGACTATTCTGCCCTGACTGGTATTGAAGGGTTTTCTGATACCCTGCTTAAAAACCATTTTACTTTATACCAAGGTTATGTAAACAACACCAACAAACTTGCGGATACTTTAAAGGCCATGCTTGAGGAAGGTAAAACAGCTACGCCGGAATATGCTGAGCTCAAACGCCGTTTCGGGTTTGAATTTGACGGTATGCGTTTGCACGAATACTATTTTTCTAACCTTGGAAAATCTGTACCCCTATCAGAAACGGGCAAATTCTACCAGGCACTGGCAGCAGAATTCGGTAGTTACCAGCTCTGGGAAGCAGACTTTAAAGCTACCTCCGCTATGCGGGGCATAGGCTGGGTAATACTCTATAAAGACCCTCAGACCGGACGCCTGTTTAACCAGTGGATAAACGAGCATGAAGCCGGGCATCTGGCAGGTGCCACCCCGATACTGGTAATAGACGTATTTGAACATGCCTTCCTGACAGATTACGGGCTGAAACGAGCAGAATACATTGCTGCCTTTATAAAAAATATAAACTGGTCTGAGGTGGAAAAACGTTTCCTGATATAAACTTATTCTTAATATCCCAAAAAACCAAAGGGCAGTATTTCTACTGCCCTTTGGCATACACTTCTGGTATATTTTGAAACCCTAAAACGGTTATAAGTTAGTCAACCGGTATATCAGTCATATAGGATTGCACGATACCGGTTTCAGGAAACCAATAATAGACTGTTGTCCCTACCATAGCTTCGCATAGTATATAAGAATATCCATCTGCATGCCCCCATGAAATACAGGCAGATACCAGATATCCGTCTTCCATAGCCGCTTTTTGTACTCTCAGAGCAGTAGCATATTGGTCATCAGCGTAACTATATTCAGTTTGTTTATGGCTGCTTGCCCACAGTTGTAGTTTATTAAGAGACTCAAAATTTCTAAGCGGATATTTTGCCTGAATGGCTGAAAGCTCATCTTCGGTAGTTGCTAATTGCGCTTCAGATAAACTAAGCTGGTTGTTTACATCCTGAATAGTACTCTGGGCAGCAGCAAGGTCTGACTGCAATCCGGTCTTATCTGCATTAAGCCCGCTAATAGTTTCTTGCTGGGTATCAATAGTATTACTGTCATCTATATACTTATAGCCTAAAAACCCAGTGCTTATGATAGCTAATGCCAAGAAAGCCGAAAGCAGTGTAACCGGCATGTTGGTTTTTTTCTTTTGGGGTGCAGGGCTCCATACGGAAGCACCATTTGAAAATGATGATACACCTGTTTCACCCATGGGTGTTTTTGGGGCAATTTGCTCAACTGCCGCCGGCTGGGTTATTACAGTTTTGTCTTCAGTCAGTTGCATTTTCTCCTGTTTTGCACCGCATGATTTACAAAATAAATCATCATCAGACATGGCGTTTCCGCATTTTGGACAATACGACATCTTCTAACCTCTCATATTTGGATACCTTGGGTATTATAGTCTTGCGTTAGCTATAGCTGTCAAGATATTCATAATGAATATTTTCAAACCAAACCAATACTTAAATCTATAAATATATATTTGCCATTAGTTATAGCAACAATAAAAAAACCCCCGACAAAATACCGTCAGGGGTTTAAATTTAGCTTTAAATTTGGCGCGCCTAGAGGGATTCGAACCCACGACCCTCGGTTCCGAAGACCGATGCTCTATCCACTGAGCTATAGGCGCAGGCCGCTTTGAAAATGGGGTGAGTGATGGGACTTGAACCCACGATCTCCAGGGCCACAACCTGGTGCCTTAACCGCTAGGCCACACTCACCAAAACCACCCGTATTATAGCCAAAACTGGCCTATCATTTCAATTTATTCTTGAAACTGGCAAATTTAGCTTTAACGCCTTTCCAGATAAGCGATAGTTACGCCCGAACCGCCCTCTCCATACTCTCCTAAACGGTAAGACTGAACAAGCGAATGCCCTTTTAGTTCATCCCAAACCAGCCCGCGGATTACACCGCCGCTTTTTCCGTGTATAATTTTTATAACCATATGCCCTGCCATGAACGCATCATTTAAGTATTGTTTAAAGGCCGGCAAGGCCTCATCAACAGTCAGGTGACGCAGGCTTATTTCATTGGGAACGTTGTCAGGGCGGCTTCGCTTCAAATTATATGGCATAAGATATCTTAGCATCATGCCCATGTGCGGGCAATATTACGGTAATGTTGCCGTATATTATCAAGTAACCGCCTTTACTTTAAACCTTCAAATGACATACTATTCCCTTATGGGTTAATAAATATACCTGCATTGAAATACTTTGCCCTAAAATAATACATATTGGTGACAAGTTGAAACCGATAAAAATTATCCCCTGTTTAGATGTCAAAGATGGCCGCGTGGTCAAAGAAATCAAGTTTACAGATATGGCCGATGCCAGAGACCCGGCTGAAGCGGCTTTTGTTTATTCCAAACAAGGGGCAGATGAGTTGGCTTTTCTGGATATAACAGCCACTATTGAAAATAGTTCTATCCATACGGATTGGGTAAAAAAGATTATATCCAAAACAAGTTTGCCCTTAATTGCGGGCGGGGGCATCAGAAACCTTCAGGATATTGAAAATCTGTTTACTCTGGGCGTAAGCAAAGTAGCGTTAAATACCATTACTCCCCAAAATCAAGAATTTATTCGTAAGGCGGTAGCCAGATTCGGCAGTGAACGGATAATAGTAGCTATAGACGGTATCAAAAATCCACCGGGAAACGGACACTCCCGTCTTGAAACTGTTATGCCGAATGGTGATGATACACACAATCTGGAACTGGTGGACTGGGCAAAACAGGTGGAAGCATTGGGGGCAGGTGCTATTTTGCTTACCAGCAAGGATACAGACGGAACCAAAGACGGTTTTGACCTGGAAATGATTAGAGCTGTAACCCGGGCAGTAAGCATACCGGTAATAGCTTCCGGGGGCGCCGGCAAGCTGGAGGATATGTATGCTGCCATAATCGAAGGCAAGGCTCAGGCTGTGCTGGCGGCTTCAGTATTTCATTCCGGCATCATAAACATATCGGAACTGAAAACATATTTGCATTCAAAAGGTATTCCGGTAAATATACCGCACAAAAAATATACATCCCCTTCTAAAAGCAAATAGTATAATATTTATAAGACATTACGGCAACCTGTTGCCGAAGATAACGGGCGCTGTTACAATGAATAAAAACCTTACACCGAGGATGAATTTGATAAAACAAGACGGGCGCGAAGTAGAACGTGAAAAATTAGCCATTTTACGTGTTTTGGCCAGTTGCCAGACTCCTGTTGGCAGCAAGATTATTGCCCGCCGACTGAAGAATGAATACGGTATTGACCTTTCAGAGCGGGCAGTCCGTTATCACCTGATATTGCTTGATGAAAGAAATATGAGCTGCAAAATAAGCCGCCGTGACGGCAGAAGCATTACCCAGCTTGGTCTTGAGGAACTGGGGAATGCCATGGTCACTGACAAAGTAGGTTTTGTAATCGACAAGATTGAACGTCTGGCCTATATGACGGATTTTGATTTAGACAACCTTAGCGGTATGGTGCCGGTGAATATATCCTTCTTTGCCAAGGACCAATTCAAACCGGCACTTCGGGCTATGGCACAGGCATACAAAGCCAATTTATGTGTAAGTGATCTGGTTTGCATTGCACATGAAGGGGACAAGATTTCGGATATTACCGTCCCCGAAGGACAGGTTGCCTTTGCTACTGTCTGTTCCATTGTAATAAACGGCACGCTTCTCAAGGCCGGTATCCCTATGGATTCACGTTTCGGGGGCACTCTGCAGTTCCATCAGCACAAACCCTGGCGCTTTACAGACATGATTTATTATACAGGGTCATCGCTGGACCCGTCAGAAATATTTATTGCCAGCCGAATGACCAGTGTTTCAGAGGTAGCCCGAAGGGGTGAGGGTAAAGTATTATGTAATTTCCGTGAAATACCCGCCGTAAGCCTGCCGCTGGCTGAAAAGATAATAGCCAAGCTGAAAAATGCGGGGATTAACGGGGTATTGGTGATAGGTGAAGCCGGTAAATCCATCTGTGAGATGCCGGTAGGCCTGAACAAGGTGGGTATGATAATGATGGGCGGGCTTAACCCGGTAGCCTCGGCGGTAGAAAGTAATATACCGGCCGCCAGCCATGCCATGAGCGGCTTGGTACCTTACAGCAGTTTTACAAGCTACTGGGAGGCGGCGGGGCTTAAGAAACCTGTTTAAACAAACACTATCTGTAAGGGTACTGTTTTTATAAATACAACCCGTTTACAGCACTAAACCTGTGAAGCTATTTCACTGGATAGTACCCCGTCAGCATATACTTTAGCCAGCTTCACTCGCGAAATAGTATTAGTCGGCTTTTCTGTAAATTTGCCATATACCCGTATATAGTCAGGGGTATAGCCAAACCAAAGACCATCTTTCATTTTGTTCTCCCAGAGTACTTCCTTTTCCAAATCCCTGCTCTGGCGGCAATACTCCAAACTGGCATTTTTGGCCGCAAGCATCATCCCAGACAGACGTGTTTTTATTACCACAGGGTCTACTTTATCCGTCAGCTGTGATGCCATTGTACCCGGACGCTCGGAATACGGGAAAGGATGCACCCGTGCAAAACCTGCCTGCTCCACATATTTCAAGCTACATGCAAAATCTTCATCGGTTTCTCCAGGAAAACCTACTATCATATCGGTAGTGACAGCCACATCCGGAATCTGCCTGCGGATAGCTTCCAATGTACTGGTATAGTCCGTCAGACTGTAAGGGCGATTCATTAAACCCAGGATGCGGTCACTGCCGCTTTGCAGAGCCATATGAAAATGGTTACACAATCTCCGGTTTTTCCAGAGAGCTAAAAGCGGAAGGGTTATTTCGTTTGGCTGAAGAGAAGACAACCGCAGGCGAGGTATTCTGGTACGTTCCAGTATAGCTTCAATCAGCCCTGCCAGATTAAACCCGCTGGATGTATACTCACCTATTTCCGTGCCGGTAAGCACAATTTCCTGATACCCTTCAGCCTGTCTCAAGTTTATTTCGCTGATTATGTCATCCACCCCGCGGCAGTTTTTATACCGCCTTACAAAAGGTACTATGCAGTATGTACAAAAGTTATCACACCCGTCCTGTATCTTTATAAAACTGCGGGTTCTGCCTTTTTCATATAAAGCCGAAGCGCTGTTTTCAAGAGGGAAAAGCCTGACAATATTATTAACAATATCCGTTTTCTGCCGGTTATCCAGTATCAGATTAGCATCAGGGC
>NZ_JBAZDW010000073.1:0-5648 GCF_041654235.1 Dehalococcoides sp.
AGTCAACGTCTAGGTAAAAACGGCATACTCTGTCTTTTAAGCGGGAGGGGAATATCACCCCTCCCGCTTGTTTATCAATAATTTTTTCACAATTTCCTGCTATAATAAAATCAATACTCCATACAGGAAGAGGCAATGAAAAAACTTTTCAAAAATTTCTTCGGTCTGTTTATTTCAATCAGTCTGGTTCTGTCCATGTTGCTGGCACAGGGCTGTGACATACTTCAGGATTTCAGCAATTCCCCTGAAGACAACACTCAAAACCAAACTAATACTCAAAACCTGCCAGACCAAAGTGATGAAATCGGCAGTGTACCAAGTCCTGTCAATTTCGTAAATGCGGTAAAGGCCGTAAAACCTTCGGTAGTATCTATAAATGTTGAACTGGTCACCCGTGATATTTTCGGGCGGACAATAGTAGAGCAAGCCGCCGGCTCAGGCTGGATTATAGATTCAAACGGTATTATCGTAACCAATAACCATGTAGTGGAAGACGCCACCAGCATCACGGTAACGCTGGATGACGGGCGTACCTTTAATTCGGTAGCTGTACGTACTTACCCTGCCAATGATCTGGCGGTAATAAAGATAAATGCCACCAATTTACCCGCAGTCAAACTGGGAGATGCCTCCAAACTGGCAGTAGGCGAACCGGTGGCCGCCATCGGCAATGCTCTGGGCATGGGTATTTCCATGACCGGGGGCTGGGTAAGCCGTTTGAATACTACCGTTGAGTTCAGTGATACCGAAAGCCTGACCGGACTGATAGAAACTGATGCCGCCATAAATCCGGGTAACTCCGGCGGTCCGCTGGTTAACTATCAGGGTGAGGTAATAGGCATCACCAGCGCTAAAATACAAGAGGTAGGCGTGGAGGGCATTGGCTATGCTATCAGCCTGTATATAGCTTTGCCCATTATCAATAACCTTATCTCCCAGTTGCCGGCTTGAGCAAGACAATGAAAAAGAAACTACATTTATTCAGCCTGTTTCTTTGTATCCTGATTGCCACTGCTGCTTTTAGTGCTGGTGGCTGTGATTATCTGTCCCAGCCCATAAACACTGATAATTCAGACCATACCCCTAATACCTCTACCCCACTGGATGAAAACTGGAAATTTCCCTCTCCTCAGCAGAACCTGCCCGAACTGGCAAACTATGCCTTAGTGGTTGCCAGAGTAAAACCGGCAGTGGTAGCGGTAGACGTGGAATATATAACCCAGGATATATTCGGCCGCCAGACTGTGGCCATAGCCTCAGGTTCAGGTTTTATAATAGACCCCAGCGGTTATATCATTACTAATAACCATGTAGTTGAAGGCGGAAGCACTGTAACCGTAACCCTCTCAGACAACCGCACCTTTACCGCCAGCCGTGTTGTGACAGATTCGCGTACAGACCTGGCCGTAATCAAGGTGGATACCCTGGGGGAGGAGTTGCCTTTTGTGTATATAGGTGATTCATCCGCTCTGGAGGTGGGTGAACCGGTAGCGGCCATCGGGAATGCCCTTGGTCTGGGAATAACCATGAAAGGCGGCTGGATAAGCCGTCTGGATGCCCAGATAACCGTTGACCAAAGTGTAACCCTGTACGGATTGATAGGTACAGATGCGGCCATAAACGAAGGTAATTCCGGAGGCCCTCTGGTAAATATGGCCGGTGAAGTTATCGGCATTACTTCTGCCAAAATTGTGGAGGTGGGAGTGGAAGGCGTGGGTTACGCCATAAATATAAACTCCGCCCGCACTTTTATTGAAGAACTGGTAAACAAAGGATATATTACCCGTCCCTTCATGGGGGTAATAGGCATACTGACCGTAGATGCAGCCATCCAGTCTTATTTCAAGCTGGGCATAGATAAAGGCGTGCTGTTACGGGGTGTAGCTGAAAACGGACCTGCTGAGAAAGCCGGACTTAAGGCTAATGACGTTATCCTGTCAATAAACGGCCAAGCAGTACTTACTGATGAAGAACTGATACTGGCTATTCACGGTAAAAAGGTAGGGGATAAAATAGAAGTCAGCTATTTCCGGGACGGAGTAACCAGTACCGTAACCCTGATACTGGCTGAAACTCCGCCACCGGAAAGCTAGTTTTGTAGTCCTTTAGCGTACCACCCACAAACTTAAGGGGTGGCCGTCAATATCCAGACTTTCGGTATACGCTCCTTCAGGGGCGTTTCCGTTTACAATCTGGTTGGAAAGAGTTTCTTTCTTTATGTACTCGGCATGCGTCCGGATAACACTTTCCAGATATTCATCCGCCTGATAATGGGTATTTATATAATCTGCAATCTCAAATTCGGCAGATTTCCGCATGGTTTGCAAACGGTGGACAATCTCACGGGCAGAACCTTCAGCCAGCAGTTCAGGTGAAAGCCCGGTATAGACCGCTACCGTATATGCCCCTTCGGTACTGGCGGCATAATTTTCCTGAGGGATAGCTGTACCCGGTTCTTCCGCTACCAGTGCCTTTACATTAAGCTCTTCCAGCACTTGCTCAGCCAGACGCATAAGCCCGGTTCTTTCCGCAGGTGAAGAAAGAACTACCCGCACTTCTGCCAGCGGTTGGCGTACCTTGAGCGCCGCCTTGCTGCGGGCAGAACGCCCCATACTGGAAACCTTCATTACCAGACGGATCTCATTGTCCAGCTGTTCGTCTATAAGAGCCTTATCCGCTACCGGGAAATCCGTAAGGTGTACACTTTCCAAAGCGGACTGGTCTACCAAAAGCACCAAGTTCTGGTACAGTTCCTCCGCCACAAAGGGTGTAAAGGGAGCCAGCAGTTTGGAAAGTGTAACCAAACAGGTATACAGCGCCTGATAGGCCGAAAGTTTATCGGCATCATTTTCACTCTTCCAGAAACGGCGGCGGCTGCGGCGTACATACCAGTTGGAAAGATATCCCACAAAATCTTCAATCCGCCGTCCGGTTTGAGTGGGATCATAATTATCCAGCCCTTTGTCTACGTCCAGTACCAGCTGGTTAAGCTCGGATAAAATCCATCTATCCAGTTCGGGTACTTCACCGGCCAGATATTTTTCAGAAGGTGTAAAGTTATCTATATTGGCATAAGTAACAAAAAATGAATATATGTTCCAAAGCATCAGCAGGAACTGGCGGGTTACCTCACCTACCAGTTTCTCTGAAAAGCGTCGGGCATTTCCGGGCGGCGCTGCGGTATAGAAATACCAGCGGACAGCATCTGCCCCGTATTTATCCAGCACAGCAGCGGGCTGGATAACATTATTTTTGGACTTGCTCATTTTCTCGCCGCGTTCGTCCAGTATATGCCCCAGACAGATTACGTTCTGATAACAGGGGCGGCCGAATATCAGGGTAGAAATGGCATGCAAACTGTAAAACCAGCCCCGTGTTTGGTCTACAGCCTCGCAGATGTAGTCAGCCGGGAAACGCCCGTCACTGGCAATAGTCCGGCTTTCAGGCTCAAAGGGGTAATGATACTGGGCAACAGGCATAGCGCCGGAGTCATACCAGCAGTCCATAACCTCGGTAACCCTTTTCATGTTGCCGCCGCATTTGGCGCAATCATAAGTCCATTCATCTGCATACGGGCGGTGGATATCCAGTTTTTCCTGCATGCCTTTAAAATTCGGCTTGGCTTTTAGTTCGTCAATCCCACCCACACACTCGGTCTGGCCGCACTTCTCGCACCGCCAGATGGGTACAGGCGTTCCCCAGTAACGTTCACGGGAGAAAGCCCAGTCAATATTATTTTCCAGCCAATCTCCAAAACGACCGTCTTTGATATGTTCGGGATACCAGTTTATCTGCTGGTTGCCCTTTATCAGTTCATCCCTGACTGCGGTAGTCCGTATGTACCAGCTCTGCTTGGCGTAATAAATAAGCGGAGAATCACACCGCCAACAAAAGGGGTAGGTATGGTGCATGCGTTCATTACGGAACATAAATCCCCGCTCTTTGAGGTTACGGGAGATATACTTATCAGCTTCTTTGACAAATTTGCCGGCAAACGGATAGTTACCGGTTATCCTGCCCTGTAAATCTACGTGGTGGACAAATTTCAGCCCGTATTTAACCCCGGATTCATAGTCCAGTTCGCCATAGGCAGGGGCAGTATGGACTATACCCGTTCCGTCATCCATAGATACATAACTGGTGGTTATCACAGGGTATGCCAAGGGCTCAAGAGCATCTATTTCAGAGTTATCCTGCATATTTTTTACAGATATGCCGAATTCACGCGGGTCAAACAGAGGTTTGTAGGTAAGCCCTTTCAGGTCACTGCCCAAACACTCCCCCACTATGGGGTTTTCTGTCAGTTTCAGGCTGGATAAACGGGGCTTAGCCAGTACCATATAGTAGTCTGCCATATCCAGTATGGCATATTCATCTGTGGCTGATACAGCCAGAGCGGTGTTGGCGGGTAAAGTCCAGGGCGTAGTAGTCCAAGCCAGCAGATACAGCGGTTTGTCAGACGGGTTAACCCACTTCTGCCCCAAACCTGTCTGTGCCAAACTCTCATGGTTTATTTCAAACTTAACAAACACCGAAGGGTCTTCGGTATTATCTTTATATCCTTGAGCCACCTCGTGAGAGCTTAGGGAAGTACCGCAACGCGGGCAATGAGGGGTAACCCGATGTCCCTGATAAACCAGCCCCTTATCCCACATCTGCTTGAGCGCCCACCAGCCGCTCTCTATATATTTGTTATCCATGGTTATATAGGCATTATCCAAATCCACCCAGTATGCAATCCGTTCGGTCAGTTTGTTCCATTCGGACACATATTTAAAAACACTGGAACGGCAACGGGTATTAAACTCGGCAATGCCATATTTTTCAATATCATTTTTACTGGTAAAACCCAGCTCTTTTTCCACCTCAAGCTCAACCGGCAGGCCATGTGTATCCCAGCCGCCAATCCGCGGTGCATAATAACCCTTCATAACCTTGTAGCGGGGTATCACATCTTTAAAAACCCGCGAAAGCACATGGTGAATACCAGGACGGCCATTAGCAGTGGGGGGCCCTTCGTACAGAGTAAAACGTTTGCCGTCACGGCGGTTTTCAATACTCTTTTTAAAGATGCCCTTATCCTGCCAAATTTTCAGGATTTCTTCCTCCATCTGGGGGAAGTTTTGTCTGGGATTCACAGCCTTAAACATTTATCACCTCTTAAAAAAGAAAATCCCGTCCTTATCAGGGACGGGACTAAATAAGCCCGCGGTACCACCCCGCTTCCCCTGCTTTCAAGCAGAGGCTCTCTTGTGGGCACTAACATGCCCCGCCCCTTATAACGGGTGGCGAACCCGGCCAGGTCTACTCAGCCTGAAGGCTTTTTGGCTGGCGGCTCAGGAGTGATTTTCGGGATACCAGCGCAAAGTTCTGCTTTCACCGTACCAGACTCGCTTCTGCCCCGCAGATAACCTACTCTTCTCCGTCACTGCCTTTTGTAAGGTTTATTGTACTATTCTTTTAAGACTACCACAACTTTTCTGGATTCGCCAAAGCCAACGCTCTGGGTAGTTACTTCTTCATCTTCAGCCAAAGCCAGATGAATAATCCGCCGTTCATAGGCAGGCATAGGCTCAAGTGAAAAAGGCATCCGCCGCAGCTTGACCTGTTCGGCAGTTCTCCAAGCCAAAGTCTGAAGCGAGCTCAAG